>JAJONK010000033.1 GCA_021323355.1 Deltaproteobacteria bacterium | reverse complement strand
GATTTGATAACCAACGGCCCCTCGCTCCAGCGCGAGGCGATGTAGTAAAAACTTGCTTCAATTTGGCTTTCGCCATCGTGCAAACTGTCGCGGCGCCGCTTTGCCTGGCCGAGCAAAGAATAAAACGGCGGCTGAAGTCGCTGTGCGCGCAATGCGGAACGGGATAGGTCGTTGTCTTCTGGCGAAGGTTTGGCGCCGAATTTAAACTTGTAATCTACGACCCGCATCCGATTACCCCTAGGATCGATATCGATGCGATCCATGCGCCCGTGGATGGCGAGCGTGTTCAACGGGTCGGGCCAATCTGGCGGCAACCGATCGTCTATGCCAATCTCCAGATCCACTGGGACATAGCCCGAAGATGCAAGCTCCTCTAGGTCGCGCCCGACAACCTCTCTAATCAGCTCAGTCAGTGTCTCGCGCGCCGTTTCCCACATCAGAGGATATCCGATGGGGTTCTCAGCCTCATACTTGATGAAGGCTTTTTGCGCGGCGGCGCTGATAACCGAATCAACAGCGACATGAGACCTGTTATTGGCGAAATAACCGCCATCGATAAGTTCCTGGTAAGTCAGCTTCAAAATCAAATGACCGAGTTCTCCCCATTCCGCCGCGCTTGGTCCCACAACAGTTTCCGGCGTCTCCAACGTCTGGAGTCCAAGCACCTGGCGCGCGAAATACTGAAACGGGCAGCGCCCGTAAAGCTCCAATGCAGTGGGCGAGAGGCCGTACGTTGAAAAGCGCAGCCAGTGTCTTGCCGGTGTTTGAATCATCCCGTCGAAGACATCGAGCCGGTCCGTGCTGAGATCTAAGGCGGCGATGGCTTTCAGTCCTTGCTCGTACAGATTGGGCGAGAGATTGGCTGCTGCAATCAAAGATCGCGAATCTGTCCCGGAAAGATTGAGACGAATAGCGAGCTCGGCTGGCAGCAGCGATTCTTCGACATCGAACGGCCGGCAACTCACTTTGTCGATGGCGCTGCGCGGGATCGTCTCTTCGACGAATTGTCTGTGCTGCGCGCCTGAGAGCGCGCGCTTGAGCTCGGCCAGATACCATGACGGCGCCAGCACTCTGCCGCTTTCGTCAGAGCGCTGGTACAAACAATAGAGCCGGTCGGTGACGGAATTGACGAGAAGGGTAAACACCAGCTTCTCTTCGTCGAACGCGGCGAGCTTCTGGCTGACCTTGTAGCCGAGATCGCGCTCCAGCACTTCACGATCGCGATCGCGCAGAAACGCGTCTTCGCGAATCGTGCGTGGAAAAACGCCTTCGTTCATGCCGACGATAAACAGCGCGCGAAATTTTATCCCGCGAGCGGCGCTGGCGCTCGACACGGCTACGCCGGCTACATTTTTATCGGTTTCGACGATGGCGCTGCGCTCGAGCCAGTGCTGAAAGGTCTCGCTGAATTCGCGCAGCGAAACATCGGCCTCGACTGCGTCGAGGCCGGAGATTTGATCCAGAGTCTCGATGATCTGCTTACAGATCAGAATCTCAGTGCTATTAAAATCTCTGGAAGGCTCAGGCTGGATTCCTAGATAGGCACCGAACATTTGCTTCCATGAAGCAGCGTAATCAGCCCAGGAAGCACGCGCCGGCAAGCGGCTCAAAACCTTATCAAGGCCGTCGAGAATAGTCGCCAGGGCGCGCAACTGGGCTGCAGGAATTTCAATAAAGCGCCGCTCCTCGTCATCGGATATCTGCGACAGCTTCATGCCTTCCACGGCATAACGGTCGATCCTGTGCCATTCCTTCATTCCTTTGCAGATCGCCAGCTCTCGGGTGGCCAGATCCCAAAGATCGGAACGAAGCTCGCTTGCCTGCTGTGCCGCGCCATTTGAGCGAAAATAGGGCGACGACAAGAGATCGATCACGTGCGAGCGCAGGTAATCTTTGGCCGCGAGGTTCATCAGCAGGATGGCAGCCTTGGTCAAAGGAAACTCCACTAGCTGTGCCTCAACGGAACCGGTGATTGGAATTTGATGTTGGGCAAAGCCCTCTTTGATCTTTGCGCCATAACCATCCAGAGTTCGCGCGACCACGCCGATCTGATCGAATGCCATGCCCTCCTGCTCGGTGAGGAGCAGGATCTCCTTGGCCACCGCGCTGATCTCATCGTCAATGCCAAAGGTATTGATGATCCGGCAGTGCCAATTGGCCGGCAAGGATCGGTATTGCCGATCAGGGTCCTGATCAAAAACAGCGAAACTTTGCGGCAACTTAGCAGGGTGATCGCACTCCAACAGAAGATTCTTTGTCTCCTCGCTACCGGCCCGCCCCTGGAAGTACCCGGAGTAAAAGCGCTCGGCGAATTGCCAACCTTCATGCGCCGGCTGTGTCTTTAGGAGAGGAAAGAACAGAGTCGTGGGAAAGGTTTGGCCGACTGCATGAACGAGATCCACCTGAATCTGGGTGAGATCGTAGAAGCCGTAATAGAAAATCCGCGCGAACTGGCCTAAAAAACCCGAAGCCGGTGCTTGCGCGATTGCGAATTTGTCGAGGGTGGAATGATCCAGGATGCCGTGCTCTTGGCAGAAGCGAAGAAGCGTTTGAAGCAACACTAAGAGATTGGCCGTCCTCTCCCGGGTTCGCGGATCGAATTGGTTCTCGCGCAATGCTTCCAGCCCGACATCCGGCTGTACCAGTCCATCGCGTAGATCTCGGAGGCTTTGCCAGAGCGCGGCGCAGCCGCCGGCGCGTTCCTCGATGCCGCTGAAGGCTGCCGCGTCGGGGTGGCGCGCGCAGATAATTTGACGCAACACCTCTTCAAGAAAAAGGTCATCGCGCAAGACCGGCGGATTCAGTCCCTTGGCTTCCGCGTACAACTTAGCCGCCAGCTGATGAAACGTCAGCAGTTGCAGATTTACAAAGGATAAGTTTCGTTCCCGGGTTAGCAGAACTTTTAAGTGTCGCCGCAGAGCATCGGACGGAACTAGAATCAGCAGCGGACAGAGCGGGTCGGTGTTCTTATACTGCAAAATCTCTTCGATGAGCGAGTTCTCCAGATGCGGATGAAAGGGGCCGAGAATGGCTTGCATGATCTTTGAATTGTTCGAGAGGTGCAGAGCTAATATGAAATAAGGAGAACGCTATGGCAAGCGTAAACGGCGCGGGCTACTCTCGGTGATTCGCCGAAGCTTGCCAGGGCGATGTCTATCGACGTTCTCTTCTGCAGCTAAATAAGTTGCAAAACTGAAGGCAAAGAACTAAAGATGATGAGTTTATGCGCTGCCTGCTTCACCTACGTCTCGTTTGCTTTTTTATCCTCCTATTTAACACGTTTTTTGCCCCGTCGTTAGCGCTTGCGCAACGTGCTAACGGCTTGGTCGTGTCTGATAGCCCATTGGCGACCAAAGCGGGAATGGAAATGCTCGGCCGCGGCGGCAATGCCATTGATGCCGCCATCGCCACCGCATACGCATTGGCGGTGGTGGATCAAGCTTCCTCGGGAATCGGTGGCGGCGGCTTTATGGTCATTTACGAAACAAAGGACCGGCGCGCGCATGCGCTGGATTTTCGCGAAACCGCGCCGGAAGGCGTGCGCAAGGAACTCTATGTTAAGGACGGCAGGCCGGTGCCCTCGCTCAGTCTTACCGGCGCGCTGGCCGTGGCGGTGCCGGGTGAGGTTGCGGGTTTGGCGCAGGCGCACAGGCGATTCGGCAGCATGCCGATGCAGGTGCTGATGGCGCCGGCCATCAGGCTCGCGTCCAACGGATTTCCGCTAGACGCGACTTTGCGTTACGCTATCGATCGGCAGCAGGGCTCGATAAAGAAGTTCCCCGATCTCGGGCGAATCTATATGCCGAATGATGAGGTGCCGGCAGAAGGCGAATTGATTCGCCAGCCGGAACTCGGTGAGACCTTGAAGGCGATTGCGTCTCAAGGGGCCAACGCTTTCTACCAAGGTTGGATTGCCGACGCGATTGTCGAAACCATCAAAAGAGAAGGCGGGGTTTTAAACAGCGAGGATTTGAAAAATTATCGACCCGTGTGGCGAGAACCTCTGATCGGCAACTATCGGCAGCGAACAGTCATCAGCATGCCGCCGCCCAGTTCCGGAGGCGTGGCAATTTTGCAAATGCTAAAAGTGCTTGAAGGGTATCAGCTGAGCGATTTGGCTCATAACTCGGCAACGTATTTGCACCTGATTACTGAAGCGATGAAGCATGCCTTCGCCGATCGCGCGCAATATCTCGGCGATCCGGATTTTGTCAAAACGCCGGTTTCATTACTTACTTCCAAAGACTACGGCAGATGGATCCGCGGCCGCATCTCCGCGGCGAAAACTCATCCCACGAGATATTATGGCCTGGTTAATTTCAAACCGGAGCTGGGTGGAACCACGCATTTCAGCGTGATCGACCGTTTCGGCAATGCAGTGGCCTGCACCGTTTCGGTCAACACCCGCTTTGGTTCCAAACTCCTCGTGCCTAACACCGGTATTGTCCTGAACAACGAGATGGATGATTTCGCGATACATTCCACTGGCAATGTTTACGGCCTGGTGGGCAATGAGGCTAATTCCTTGCAACCCAGGAAGCGGCCGCTGAGCAGCATGTCGCCGACCATCATTCTCCAAGGCGACCGACCGGAAGTTGTGGTGGGCGGCGCGGGCGGCCCGCGCATCATCAGCGCCACGCTCCAGACGATTCTCAATGTGCTGGACTATCGAATGCCGGTGGCAAAGGCGGTGGAAGCCCCTCGCGTGCATCATCAATGGCTGCCGGATCAGTTAAACGTTGAAAACGATGTTGCCGTCGAAACCAAGAGATCGCTCGAGCGCCGCGGGCATGCAGTGCGCGAGCGAGGCGTGCTCGGCGTGGTGCAGGCGATCACAAACGGACAGGATGGGGTCAAAGGGGCGGCCGATCCTCGAAAAGAGGAAAGGGCACGATCCGAATGAATTCCTTACATGCAATAGCGAAAGTGGCGATGCCCCCTCCGACCATCGAGCTCCGGATGAGTCTGGTATAAGTCCGGCCTTGCCGATTTAAATGGGTGCCGGAAGACTATTGAAAGCGCCCCACAACGCTTCCTGTAAAAGTCATCGACGATCGCTCTAGCTGCGACGGATCGTCAGGCCGACGAGGAGACCTACAGCGGCGGCAATAGCCACTGCGTTCCAGGGATTTTCCCTGATATAGTCGTCAGCAATGTCGGCGTATTCTTTGGAAGTTTCCACCAGAGCTTGTTCAGCATCCGCCAGCGCCTTCTTACCTTCGATCAGGCTCTGCTCGATTTTCTGTCGCGCCGCGGCAACTTTCTCTCCGGCTTGACTGGTGGTGGCTCTTAACAGTTCTTCCGCATCACCGACCAGAGTTTTGAGATCGTTAATGAGTTTTTCTCTTGAAGTTTCGCCGTTCATCTGTCCTCCTCGGGTTCTGCTTCGACCATAGGGTCATGATAAACATGGGGCCAGCAGGTATTCAAGCTTCCGATCCTCATGAAAGTTTCTATCGTAAGGAGGAATCGGTATGCCGGGCCGGGACTTCGAAGCAACAGTAAAGCAGTACTTGGACATTTTTAAATTGCGATAATAGTGGTCCCGCAAGCGCAACCGGTTGGTCAGTCCCGACTGGGATTTAACTGTCGAAAGGATTTTTCAGTAGGATGGTTTGTTCGCGGCCGGGTCCGACGGAAACCAAAATGATTTCAGTATCCAGAAGCTTCTCGATACGTTGAACATATTTCTGCGCGGCTGCCGGCAGCTCTGAAAACTTCCTCACTGCGGTGAGCGGCTCGCTCCATCCTGCCATTTCCTCGAGAACCGGTTCGGCCTTGTCCAGCACTTTCGAGCTGGCTGGAAATTCATCGTAAAGCCGGCCATCGAAGCGGTATCCGGTGCAGATCGGAACTTTCTTGAAACCGGTCAGGACGTCGAGCTTGGTCAGAGCGATGCCGGTAATGCCGTTGACGCGGACTGCATGACGCACGCTCACTGCATCAAACCAACCGCAACGCCGGGGACGTCCGGTGGTTGCGCCGAACTCAACGCCCTCGCGTTTTAAGGTTTCACCCTCGGGTCCAAACTGTTCGGTAATAAAAGGGCCGCTACCGACCCGCGTCGTATAGGCTTTTGAGATGCCGATCACATGATGAATGTGTTGGGGCCCGACTCCGGCACCAGTGCATGCGCCGCCGGTAGTTGTGTTCGAAGAGGTTACATACGGATAGGTGCCGTGGTCGACATCGAGCAACGTTCCCTGAGCGCCTTCGAACATCACTCTTTTGCCGGCGTGGATCTCGCGGTGAAGCAACAAACTGGTGTTGGTAATGAGCGGCCTCAGCCGTTCACGGTAGCTGGAGTAAGTATCATGGATCTCATCGAAATCGAGGGTCTTCTCTTTGAGAATCGCCTTGAGATAGATATTTTTCTCTTCAATATTATGGCGCAATTTCTCTTGAAATGTGTCCTCTTCGAGCAGATCGATAAAGCGGATACCGACTCGCGCTACTTTGTCTTCGTACGCCGGGCCGATGCCCCGGCCGGTCGTGCCAATTTTTCCCTTGCCTCTGAGCCGTTCCCGGGCCAGATCAATGGCCTTGTGGTAAGGCATGATGAGATGCCCTTCTTCGCTGATACGCAGCAGCGAATCATCGAGCAACTGCCCTTGGGCCTTGAGAGCGTCAATCTCCTCGATCAAAATTTGCGGATCGACCACCACGCCGTTGCCGATCACGCACAATTTATTTGGATGCAGCGCCCCGGACGGAACGAGATGCAGTACGGTCTTTTTGCCGTCCACCACCAGGGTGTGACCGGCGTTGTTGCCGCCTTGGAAGCGGACGATGATATCGGCGTCGCAGGTAAAAAGATCGACGACTTTGCCTTTACCTTCGTCGCCCCACTGGGCTCCGATGATTGCTATGTTGGACATTGAATCAGGCGCGCTGGGCTTATAGTTTGACCAATTCGGCTGAAACCGTTTGCGGCAGATTGCGCAGCTCTTTCATAGTCTCTTTGGGAATCAGATCATCGACGTGAATGAACGAAATGGCGTTGCCGCCTTTTGCGCCGCGTCCGAGTTCCATGCCGGCGATGTTGATGCCGTTTTTACCCAGTATCGTGCCGACGTTACCGACCACGCCCGGCACGTCCTTGTTGCGCAAAATAAGAATATATCCTTCGGGGGCCGCTTCCAGATAGAAATTATCGACACGGACGATGCGCGGGTGTTTGTCGCCGAAAATGGCTCCCTCGACTTCGACTTCACGGTCGCCGGTAGCGATCTTGACTGTGATGGAACTGGAAAAATCACCGGCCTTGCTGCTCTTGGATTCAACCACTTGAATGCCGCGTTCTTTGGCCAGTATCGGCGCGTTGACGTAATTGACGCTGGACTCCATGACCGGAGTGAGCATGCCTTTGAGCACCGCCAACGTGAGCGGAGCGATGTTGTATTGGGTAACCTCACCACGATATTCGACGTGAACTGCCTGGGGCAACACATCGGCCATTTGGACCTGCAGGCTGCCAAGCTTTTCCGCAAGGATGAGATACGGACGAAGAATTTTGAAAAGTTCCGGGCTGACCGAAGGGACATTAACAGCGTAGCGAACCAGTCCCTCGGTAAGAAAATCGACCATTTGTTCGGCCACCGCGATGGCCACGTTCAGCTGGGCTTCATCGGTCGATGCGCCGAGATGAGGCGTGGTGATGACCTGGTCCATTGCGAGCAGCGGGTGGTCGGGGGGCGGCGGTTCATCAACATACACATCCAGAGCGGCTCCGGCCACCTTACCGTCTTTGATGGCGTCGGCTAGATCCTTTTCATCGACGATGCCGCCGCGCGCGCAGTTAATGATGCGCACGCCGGTTTTCATTTTGGCGAAAGCTTCGCGACTGATCAGCCCCTGGGTTTCAGGCGTGAGCGGAACGTGAACGGTGATAAAGTCGGCCTTGGAGAAAATTTCTTCCAGTGTCGCCGGCTCCACCTCCATGCGCGCGATATTCTCGGCTGAGATGAACGGATCGTAACCGAGGACTTTCATTCGCAGGCCGGTGGCCCGTTCGGCAACGATCCGGCCGACGTTGCCGAGGCCAATCACGCCGATGGTTTTGTTGCATAGCTCGACGCCGATAAACTTGTTGCGTTCCCATTTGCCGTTTTTGAGAGAAGCGACCGCCTGCGGGATGTGGCGCGCCAGAGCCATCATCAGCGAGATCGTATGTTCCCCGGTGGTGACGTTGTTGCCTCCCGGGGTGTTCATGACGACGATGCCTCGCTGGGTTGCCGCATCGACGTCGACGTTTTCAAAACCGACGCCGGCGCGCCCGATCACTTTCAGGTTCGTCGCCGCCTCGATCAGTTCGGCAGTGATCTTCGTTCCACTGCGAATCACCCAACCATCGTAATCAGCACAAATCTTTTTTAGCTCGTTAGGATCGAGGCCGATCCGCACATCCACTTCAAAGCCGTGAGCGCGCTTAAATACTTCCAGACATTCAGGCGCGAGAGAATCGCTCACTAAGATTTTCATCGTTAAACCAAAGACTCCATGAGAACTTCTTGCGCGGCCGCCACGCCCTTGCCGAATGGAAGCTCGACGCCGAATTTGCGCAGGACCATCTCCAGCGCCGCAACCGCGGTGATCACGTCGAACGCTCCCATATAACCGACGTGGGCGATGCGAATGACTTTTCCTTTCAACTGATCTTGTCCTTCGGCGAGCGTGATGTTCATGTGATCGCGCAAGTAGTCGAGCACCTGGTCGGCATCGATGCCATCGGGCAGATAGACGCCAGTAGCTGCCGGGCTGGGACTATCGGGAGCAAGCAGCTTCAACCCTAACGCGGTGGCGGCCGCTCGGGTGGCGCGTGACATGCGCGCATGGCGGGCATAGACCCGATCGAGGCCTTCGCGTTGCATCATCTCGAGCGACGCGCGCGCGCCGAAAATCAACGACACGGCCGGTGTAAACGCGCCGGAGCCTTTTTGTTGATTCTTGCGCTCGAGATTCAGGTCGAAATAAAAGCGCGGCAATTTTGCTTGCTTAGTTCTTTCCCAGGCGCGATCGCTCAAAGCGATGAAACCAAGGCCGGGCGGCAACATCATTGCTTTCTGCGAGCCTGTCACCAAAACATCGAGGCCCCATTCATCGAGCGGTATCGAAACGACACCTACCGCCGTGACCCCATCGACGAGAAATAGCGGACCGTTTTTGGTCAGCTTGGCGATTTCCTTGACTGGATGAAGCACCGTTGTCGAGGTTTCGCTGGCCTGGATCATGACGCCTTTTAGATCGGGATGGGCTTTCATCTGCTTTTCGACGGTATCAACTTTTACCGCCTGGCCCCATTCGACTTCGAGCTCAATGGGACTCAAGCCGAAGGCATTGGCGATGTTAAGCCAGCGTTCACCGAATTTCCCGCCATTGATGACGAGAACTTTGTCGCCGGGCGAGAACAAATTGGCAACCGATGCCTCCATGGCGCCGGTGCCGGAAGAGGCAAGAATCAACACGTCGTTTTTGGTGCCGAAAAGCTTTTTGAGTCCCTGGCGCACCTGATCGAAGATGTGATTAAACTGCGGCGTCCGATGATGGATCATGGTCGCGGACATCGCTAAAGCGACCTCGTTAGGAACCGGCGTCGGGCCCGGCGATAGTAAATAATGCTTGATCATCGGTTTTTATCCTCTCAGAGCTCTTAGCAACCCGGCGAGGTTTCGGCAGATGGACGAGCAAAAAGAGACGTGCGCGCTCTGAGCCGGTCTGAGATTTTTTAGACGGCAGCGAGAGCGATGTGCGGTGAAGCTAGTTTGTTCGCAGGACATAAAAAAGCCTGAACCTCTATCTGTAAGAGACCCAGGCGTTCGGCCGTCTTATGCTTTGCACTCCCTCGTGGTTAATTCCACGTTGACGCCAGTCGCGCAAAACTTACATAAATTGTTTATCGCACACCCTATGGCTTGTCAACGGTTTGCGATCGCTGCCGACGCCGCCAATTTGCCATTACTGGTTTGATTTGCGACTATCCGATGCTCCATGAAACGACTTTTGCTGTTCGATATCGACGGAACCTTGACTCGCAGTCACAACGGTTACGTGCCTTTCAATCAGGCCATTCTCGAAACCTTTGGCGTTCCGGGAGATATTCGCTCGGTCATTCCCGACGGCAATACCGACCCGATGATTGTCACCGAGATCTTCAGCAAAGGTAATATTCTGGTCCCGGATATCGACGATAAATGGCAACAATTCTCGAGCAACCTGCGTCAATGCTATTCACAGGCGATTAGCTCGGGAAGTGCCACCGTGCGCGCCTTACCCGGAGCTGCCGAATTGCTGCAGACGGTCGCCGCAAGCGGTATCTTCGGCAGCAGTGTCGTCAGCGGCAATCTCGAACCGATGGCGCGGGTGAAGCTTGAAGCTGCCGGTCTTTATTCCTATCTCTGCCGCGGTGCTTACGGCAGTGATTCGCCGCGCCGCGCTGATCTGCCGGCAATCGCCAAGCGCCGCTGCGAAGCGGTCTTCGGAGTCTCGATACCGCTCAGCGAGTGCATTGTCATCGGCGATACCCCGAGGGATCTCGAGGCTGCCCGGTGCAACCGCATGAAATGCATCCTTGTGGCAACCGGCAGGTATTCGCTAGAAGAATTGTTGAACTGCCAACCGGAACTATGTTTGCCGGATTTGACGGACACGGCCGCGCTCCTAGACACGCTTATGAACATTTAAGTACGCGGCGAAAGGCTCATAGTCGAGGGTGACCTCGTGCTCGTGTTCGTGGTAAACGTGGTCGAAATTCCGCAACGGGCACGAACACGTGCCACGAACACGAACGAGCGATGGAGCAGCCGGCAATCAGATGGAGACCTGCTAGGGCTAGGGAGGTGCCATTATGCAATATCGAACGATCGGCAAAACCGGACTTCCGGTTTCGGAAATTGGTTTCGGCTGCGGCAATAATGCCGTCTTGATGGTCAAGGCGAGTTATGAAGATCAGCTTCAGGCAGTGCGCCACGCGCTTGATTTGGGAATAAATTATTTTGACACTGCGTTCGCCTATGGATTGGGAAAATCGGAGGAGAATCTCGGAAGAATTCTCAATCAGCTGAAAACGTCGGCGGTGATCTCGACGAAAATCCGGCTCGACGCAGACGCATTGACTGATCTCAAAGCGGCAACGCAGCGCGAGGTCGAGGCCGGGCTGAGACGTTTGCAGAGAGAGTCCGTTGATTTGATTCAGCTACACACGAGGGTTGTCAACGGCCGGCAACCAGATCAGCGCTTTGGCATGACACCGGGCGAAATCCTGGGCCGCTCGGGAGTACTCGAAGGTTTCAAGGCTATGCGTGATAAAGGAAAGGTCGGTTATTTTGGTTTCACCGGTTTGGGAGATCCCGCAGCATTGCACGAGGTTGTCGATAGCGGCGCCTTCCATTCCTTTCAAGCCTATTACAATCTGCTCAATCCCAGCGCCGGCCATCCGGTTCCGCCCGGATTCAGCGCTTTGGATTATGGATTGTTGATCGATTGCGCCGCTGCCCAAGGCATGGGGGTTGCGGTCATACGGGTTTTAGCGGCCGGTGCGCTCACGTCCAATCCCGGCGCCGGCGGTGGCAGTACCCCTGAGCCGCTGTCCAAAGGATCGGAATACTCGCTTGATGTACAGCGGGCCGAAAAGTTGAAAGCGGCTCTTGCTGTAGATGGCAAAGGAATGACGCAAACCGCGATTCGCTTCGGCTTGATGAATCCAAAAGTCTCGACAGTGCTGGTTGGTTTTTCCAACACCGCACATATCGATGAAGCGGTGGCATGCTCCGACGCGCCGCTGTCTGACGAAGAGATGGCCAAAATAGAAAAGCTTTGGAAGACCGATTTCGGCAGATTGAACTAAGGAGGCTAACGTGGCTCTTTTCTTCCACTCCGACGAAGTCGATGAATTCATTCCGTTTAAAGAAGCTGTCGGCATTTCTGAAAATGCTCTGCGAGATCTAAAGACTCAAGCCGGAGTCAATGCGCCGCGCAAACGACTCAACCTGCACCGCGACATTGCCGAAGGCAGCTTCGACACCGTCCTCAACATTTACGCCGGCGGCTCTGCTGCCTATAGCGCAATCGGCGCGCAGGTGGCGCTCCATCGAAAAGCGATTGTCGGAAACATGCAAAGACGACCTCCTTATAACCCGGATCAAACTGAACTTGCGCTGGTCTACGATACGGATACGGGATCCCTGCTGGGCGTGATGGCGCATCGCCCGCGCCATGTTGGCGGGGCCGCCGATCTGCGCACGCCGGCGGTGAGTTTGGCCGGCCTGGATCAGCTTGCCAGACGTGACGCCAGGCGTGTTGGTATTTACGGCTCCGGGCAACAAGCGTATTCGACTTTCGTTGGACTGACTGAGATGAGGAAAATCGAGAGCGCCAAAGTTTACAGCCCGACGCCCGCGCACAGGGAAGGTTTTGCAAAAAAAATCAGTCAGAGAACCGGTGTGCCCGTTCGAGCCGTAGAAAATCCAGAGCTCGCCGCGGGCGACGTCGATATTATCTTGTGCATGACTAATACTAATGTGCCCGTTATCGATGGATCGTGGCTTGAGCAGGGGCAATATATTATCTCGGTGGTCGGCAGTAACATCGAGCTGGTCAAAAGCGGCAACATTGCCGCGCCGCGCCGAGAAGTTGACGACGAAACTCTCAAACGCTGTAGTTTTATAGTCGCGCTTTCAAAAGAACAGGCTATCGATTCACAGCAAGGCGATATCTACTGGCCCGTACAGAATGGAGTGATCGCGTGGGATAAGGTAATTGATATCTCCGATATTCTTACGGGCAAAGCTAAAGGCCGCAGCGACGAC
>JAJONK010000411.1 GCA_021323355.1 Deltaproteobacteria bacterium | reverse complement strand
CCTCGTTGCACGATCAGATCTGGATAATTCTGTGTTGCTGCTGCTCGAGCTTAATTTGTTCGGATGCCGCGCAACAGTATGTACTCGTCGTTCGTCCCACAATTGGCAAGTCATCTCTAGCTGATTGTCCTATATTCGCCCCAGCCTTTGCGCCGGCTGTCGGGCTTTTTCAATTGCATTCTCGACGTTCAGCTTTGAGCTACGAAGCTGTCGATGGCACATGATTTGCGCCTACCGATTTCTGTCCCCAAAACGTCACTTGCACGACATTCTAGCTCCCGAGTCGCGGACGACTGGACTTGCTTAGCCAATTTTTATCTGGAGGAAAATCATGGCTGATTCCGATTTTCAAGAATCCGAACGCGAGCAAGCATCGCCGATCCTACCGCGGCAAAGTGAATACGACGAGAATAGAAGTTTTCAACGTAGCGGTTACGGCGATCTTCCTCGCATCACGACTAACGGCAGCCGAAGCATATCGAGAGCGGAACGGGAGGAAAGACTTGCGCACGCGCTCGGATGGCTCAGCATCGGTCTTGGCCTTGCCGAGATCGCGGCTCCCCGAGGATTAGCAAAGCTAATCGGGGTCAACGACAACCGCACTTTGCTGCGTGTACTTGGACTGCGCGAGCTAGCCAGCGGTGTAGGCATTCTTAGCCGGAGGAGGCCAGTGGGCTGGCTTTGGTCGAGGGTCGGCGGCGACATCATGGATTTAGCGGTTCTGGCGATGGCCCTTACTTCGCCCTATGCAAATCGCCGCAGAGTTGCGGCAGCCACCGCCGCAGTTACTGGCGTGACGGTTCTTGACCTACGCGCCAGCCAGAAACTTAGCAGTCAGCCGGAACTGCAGGACAGAGCCGTTTCTGTACAGGTAAAGAAGAGCATCACCATCAACCGATCTCCCGAAGAGCTTTATCAATTCTGGCATGAGTTTCAGAATCTGCCCCGTTTCATGAATGATCTCGAGTCGGTGCAGATCACCGGGGAAAAGCGTTCACACTGGGTCGCCAAGGGCCCGGCCGGCAAACGTATCGAGTGGGACGCCGAAATCACCGAGGATCGGCCCAATGAGCTCATCGCATGGCGTTCGTTAGAGGGCTCCCAGGTGGAGAACTCGGGATCGGTACGGTTTGAGCCGGCACGAGGGAAACCAGGCACGGTGATTCGTGTGGCGATAGAGTACCGTCCGCCAGCCGGCTTGCTCGGCGCCACAGTTGCCAAATTGCTAGGGGCGGAACCTAAACAGCAGTTGCATGAGAACTTGCATCGGCTCAAGCAACTGATGGAGACCGGCGAGATTATTACCACTGAGGGCCAGCCGGCGGGGCGCTCACAAAGCACTTCCTGGAAATATGACCGAGCTGGCCGCCGTCTCGCCGCTTCAATTTAGCCCATCTAAACAGGAGGACCCGATGAAAGCTAATTGCTGGTACAGCAAGCACGATGTGCGCGTTGAAGAAGTAAGCGACCCAAATCCTTAACCGCCGTGACGCCATTGTAAAGATAACCTCAACGGCGATTTGCGGCTCCGACTTGCATCTGTACAACGGATTCATCCCGACGATGGAAAAGGGCGATATTCTCGGCCACGAGTTCATGGGCGAGGTGGTTGACGTCGGCAGCGAAGTCAAGAACCTGAGCACCGGCGATCGGGTAGTGGCTTCCTTTCCGATCTCCTGCGGCAACTGCTTTTTCTGTCAAAAACAAATGTTCTCTCTGTGCGATAACTCGAACCCAAATGCCCCTATCGCGCAAAAATTATTCGGCCATTCCCCCGCCGGGATTTATGGCTACTCGCATATGCTTGGCGGCTTCGCTGGCGGGCAGGCGGAATACGCTCGGGTGCCATTCGCCGACGTCGGCACTATCAAGATTCCGGAAGGTTTGCCGGATGAAAAAGTTTTATTTCTTTCCGACATTTTCCCCACCGGATACATGGCAGCGGAAAATTGCGATATTCAGCCAGGCGATACCGTTGCGGTATGGGGTTGCGGTCCTGTTGGTCAATTTGCCATAGCCAGTGCCAACCTGCTGGGCGCCGAGCGAGTCATAGGCATCGACCGGTTTCCGGAACGGCTCCAGATGGCTAGCGAAAAAGCCGGCGCTACCGAGACCATCAACTACGAAGAAGATGACGTATCCGAGAGATTGATGGAAATAACCGGCGGCATCGGGCCCGATGCCTGCATCGATGCCGTCGGTTTGGAAGCTCATATGCCCGGGATTATTGGTGCGTATGATCGAGTCAAACAGGTAATGATGCTGGAAAGCGATCGCCCACACGTTCTGCGCCAGGCAATCATGGCGTGCCGTAAGGGCGGCACGGTATCGGTTCCCGGCGTCTACGGAGGGTTTGACGATAAGATCCCGCTTGGCGCTTTCGTGAATAAAGCACTGACCTTAAAAACCGGGCAGACACACGTTCAGCGATATATGAAGCCATTGCTTGAACGGATCGAAAAAGGCGAGATCGATCCGAGTTTCGTGATAACTCATCGGATGTCGCTCAACGACGCGCCTAGTGGCTACGATATTTTCACTAACAAGCAGGATGATTGCATAAAAATCGTGCTGAAACCGGATTTGTAAACCGGGCCTTTTCGAAGCGGGGCAAGCAATGGCAACTTCCAAACGATTAACCTTGACACCGGGCGGCGAGGCGGCCGACATCGTCAAGGGCTCGATCTTTTTCATTGGCAACGCCACCGTTCTGATTCGTTATGCGGGCTATACTATTCTGACCGACCCTACCTTTATCCACATGCATGAACAGGTTTCGATCGGTTATGGGATGCACGCCACACGATTGACGAACCCGGCGATGGAGATCCATCAGCTGCCGCCCCTGGACTTGGTGGTTCTCTCCCATTTTCATGGCGATCACTTCGATCAGGTTGCCGAACGGGAGCTGGACAAAGCTCTGCCGATAGTGACCACGAACGAAGCGACCAAGGAGCTTCGAGAGCGCGGCTTCGCAAACGCCCATCCACTGGATACATGGTCGTCGATGACCATCGGCAAAGGTGAAATTAGTCTCCGGATTACGGCACTACCCGGCCGCCACGGTCCGCCGCTTTCAGAGTTGGTGCTACCCGAGGTCATGGGAAGCATGCTGGAATTTGAGTCATCATCTGACAAGGTTCTGTTCAGGATCTACATCAGCGGTGACACCCTGGTTATCGATGATCTACGGGAGATCCCACGGCGCTATCCGGATATTGACCTGGGTCTGCTGCATTTGGGCGGCACGAGAGTGCTTGGTATTATGGTCACGATGGACGGAAAGCAAGGAGTTGATGCGATGCAGATCGTCGATCCCGCTCTTGCGATTCCGATTCACTATAATGACTACGATGTTTTTAAATCGCCGCTTTCAGACTTTCAGCGTGAGGTAACGGAGGCGGGACTTGAGCATCGGGTTCACTATCTAAGTCATGGGCAGGAGTATACTTTCGAAGTTTCACTTGATGAAGGTAATCCAAATGAGCTCTACGAACCAAGCTCGTCACGTTAAGTCATAGGCAGGTTCAACTCACAGCTTGCTTGCGCGATGTTAAGGCGAGCACGATGCTAAAACGTCGTGCCCCGAAAGTATTGCCGTATAGGCAATTTACTGATTATTGGTGGGTATGATCCGCGGGTTAGTTGTCAACCGGCCAAATAATTTGGGAATCCGCCCGGAGTTATCGCCTTTGATAGGACGCGATCCATGCACTAAGGTCCAAGTTAGCTTGTGGCTACAGACAAGGCACGATCCGTTGACGGATTGAGTCATCGACTTACGTGACCGCTCTCCTAACGTAACTCCTAAATAACCGTTGCAGCGCGGGCAGATTCGAGCAATTTTTCGCGACATCAAAACAACTCCCTTCGAATCCTCAAAAAAGCTGGCGGTGTTTGTACTCCATATAGGAACAAGCGTCAAGAAAAAGATCGGCCCGAAGCGGAAGTGTCAGAAAAGTCCCACAGATCGACATTTACAGACGTGAGCCCCACAACAGATGGGAACCGGCGAAAATGTTTAATTTTCCTAATGGGTCCAAATCGGTTCAGCCGCGCAAGGCTGGCTCAGCGAGCTTGAGCCGATTTCCGCTTGGCGCTTGGTTATCGCACAACCCAGCTTGAGCTGGGCGGTAAGCCGGTTAAAGCGCCGCTGTTTCGAAGCTTGCCATTTAACTACTCTCCTGAATTAACGCGATCTCCTTCAAAACATTATAATCCGGGACTTCCCCTCCACCTGATGGTTTTCAACCGCGCGGATAAAATACCACCTCTTCATTTCCGAGGTTCCCATCCGTGACCGTCAGTCCTACAGAAAAGTTTCGTATCAGGTTCCCCCGGGAGAAATTCGCAGACGCCAACGGTCACTCACGTCCGGTCTTTACAAAGCCGTCACGCGTACTTAAATTATGCCTCCTTGTTTTATACACGAAAGGAACCCATGAAACCTGCATTGCATCTTGTCTCCAATGAAAATTTTAGCGCAATGGAATCCGCAAGTCATCCGCGTATGGATGATGCCGCTTTACTCGATGCCTACTCCGTAGCGGTCATTGAGGCAGCGGAAAAAATCAGCCCCTCCGTAGTCAATATAGATATCCAACATAAGGCCGGTGATCCGGCGCGAAATCGTTCGCGCGGTCCGAATCCGCTGAGAGGGAGCGGATCGGGTCTTATCTTTACGCCCGATGGATTCATCCTGACCAACAGCCACGTGATCCACAGTGCCGATCGCATCGAAGTAGCGCTCTCGGACGGGCGGCGCTATCCGGCGCGTCTGATCGGTGATGATCCTGATACCGATTTGGCCGTGATCCGAATCGATGCGCCGAATCTTTCGGCTGCCCAACTCGGCGATTCCAACGGCATACGAGTCGGCCAGGTTGCCATCGCCGTGGGCAATCCTTACGGCTTCCAATGCACCGTCACAGCCGGGGTGGTGAGCGCGATGGGGCGATCGCTGCGCTCGAATTCGGGACGGCTGATCG
>JAJONK010000410.1 GCA_021323355.1 Deltaproteobacteria bacterium | reverse complement strand
GCGACTTGTTTGCTGGCTTCCTTGCCGAGCTCGGTTTCCTGTTGCCAGGTATAACCCAGATAGCGCCTTTCGCCTGTGGCGGGAATAATGTCAGATGTGCAGCCGAAAAAGATAACGGCAACCAGCAGAAGCGATGCTGCTCTGAACATCATCCGAAAACTATCCAAATTTCTGTACTGCATCCTCCTCCTCCTTTCGCACGCGGTTTTCTAGCTCATGATCAGAATCGACGGTCTCTACTTCTTTACAATTAGACGCGCCCGATCGGATCCTGAAGCTGGGGGCAGAGTAGGTCGGCCTCTATTTCAATATACACCGTCGGCGCGGCGCTGGAATAGAAAGGCACCTTGAGAAGAGAAAAGAGCAAGGAGAACTGATCTTTGATGATGGCCGCGAAAGTTACGAAAAGAACTTTAATACAAGCAACCCGGACGAGCGAAGAATAGACCCTAATCCGACAATAGTTGAGCGCTCCCAGCAGTCAGCGAGGATGGCGAGACTGGAAGCCGTGGGCAGTCGAGCACGCAGTTGGCTCTAAGGCCCCGACGTACCAAACATCACCTCTAGGGGAATGCGGGGTGGCCTTTAAAGGCAGTGTCCCATTGCCCACGGCTGTAGAGCTCGCTGGCCTCGCGAGATTCGAATAATGTCAGCGTAGGGTAGATTATACGGCCGCGCCGGATTGAGTTGAGAATCTGCCGGTTCGATGCTGTAACTTCAGCGGACCGGATGCGGGCTTCTTGGCACGAGCAGGATACCGTTTGGCTCCTACTAGGGCCGATCAAACACCTGTGGCGATATATTTCGATGTCAAAGCCGAATCGACCGGCGCTGGGCCCCAGTTATTCGCGCTTGACAATCCCCTGCCGAACTCAGTACACGATGGAACCTCTCTCTATCTGACTTCTGCGGCGTTCATATTCACGGCGACTTATGCGCTCGCGGCGGTAATCATCATCGAGCCTGTCCATCTGTCTCTTGGCATTGATTTCATATCCCGCTCCAGTGGCCAGAGCACCGGTAGCGGCTCCGGCGACGAACTCGCAGCCAACCATCGCTAAATTTCCTAGAAGCAGAAGTAAGAGCAATGTTTTCATGACTTCCTCCTGATCTACTTAGACTCATTTTCTCGCCTTCTGTTAGCAAACCGGTCGACGAACGCTGCGATAGCAGGGATGAAAGCGCAAAAAGAAAGGATTGATCGGGTACGGCAGAGCTGCGCGTAAACGATCTCTCTTAAAAATATTACCTGGATGGCCAGAGGCGTGCTTGCTAGTCAGTGATCGCCACTTTGACTATTTTCTACGACTTGACCTGGCGGGGTATTGCGTGTTTTTCATCAGCGAGGAGGTCAGAATGGACAATCCGATGTTCTGGCTCATTTCTCTAATCGCGGGAATCATCATCTATCGGTTATTAGCCCGGCGACATCTCACTCCTAAGGCAAGAGTCACCGCTATGCTCAGGCGCTACCGGGCTCTGGAAAGAACCGGGCTTTCAGAACGAGATTGTCTTTTGCAAATTCTGGTGACTCGCAATGATTGGGAAAAACTACCTCATCGTTTTCTCGTGGCCATCGTCTCGCGGCTTGGTTCCAAGGAAGACGTGATGCGTTTCATCACCTTGTCCGAAGATTACGGTTACCCCAGAGATCGTTATCCGGAGCTTGCGACGAGAGTCGATTTGGACAAGGCAATCGCGGAGATTGCTTGTTTGTTTTCTCGTTTCGGTTTCCGACTGCACGCGCAAGGGCGATATAAAGAGGCGGAGTTTGTGCAGAAGCTGGCGTTCCGATTAGAACCGGATGAATACTTTACCAATCTTCCATTGGCGGCTACCTATCACCAAACCGGGCGCTATGCCGATGCGCTGCCACTTTTCGAGCAGGGCTTTACCCATCTTCAACGCTTTAACACCGGCATCAGTTCGGTCAAACGGCAATTTTCTCCGGCAGACTGTCTGGCGCCTGATGCGGAGCCCGAAAAACTGTGGCAGGAATACCGCGAAATGTATGAGGCGTGCCTGAAGTCAGGCGGAGGAACATCCATGGCGCCGTTTGCCTTTATGATGGTCATCGAGCTACTCAGGTAGAGTCCCGTACTTCCCAGAGGCTCAGTTGAATAAACTCTCTAAAGAACGGTCACACGCCTGCTACGCCTCCGGCTGTATTTTTTACCGCCCAAGAAAGCAATAGACCAAGCCATCGCCGCCGGAAGATCTGAGATCTTCTTGACCGCAGCCGCGGGAGGCATGCGCCGAATTCCAAGACACGCCTTCAGGCGAATTACCCTCGCGGTCATGATGGCCGACTTGAGCGGCTCCGGGGAGCTTGGTTGAATTGCCGGCTGTCCAGTTTTCGCATGTTAGATTTGGAGTTGCCGGGTAGGCGGTGCCGTCGCTCTTAGAGCCGGTCAAGATGTCGTGCTTGTTCGGCTTGTCGCCGCGAGCATTAACCCGATTACCTTTTTCGTCCAAGGCCGTTTCCTTGTTTAGATTGTTCTTATCCGAATGAAGGTTCTCGACGTCGTCGGCTATTTTAACTCCTTTGGCATTGTACCAGGGACCTTTGCCGATGCGATCACGCGCGTTTACCGCAGCTTTTCCATCATTGGCGCTGACGCTCAGATAGGCGCGCCAATTACCGCTGGCTGCTCCACCGGCCGCGGCCATCTTCTGGCAAAGCGCATCCGCTCCTTTCAGTCCGCCGAGGTCGGCGCCGTTGCCAGGACCAGCGCTGGTGACAAAAAAACTCATCGATGTGTCTCGGTCCTGAGCCGTGACCCATGTGATACCGAGCACGGCTACAGTCACTGTGATGATCGAAAGGTATAGAGTTTTCACCGCTTAAGCTCCTCCTTGATCGTGCGTTCTGCTGACAATCTCTGATAGGCCTATTACAGCGATAGATCGCTGGGCGGCACATGGTAAACGGATTACGCCGAATATAAATATAATGGATCAATGGCATGAAAGAGGCGGCTTGCCAAGAAGTTATGCTTCGTCTTAATAATAAAACTCCCGCGATGCCGCGAGCGCTGCCTGTGGCTTCAACCGCTAACAAATTCACTCATTCAGCGCTTGCCGCAGGATAAACTCTTTGCCAAGATCGGATGCGATCGCAGAGTAGCAGGCGGATTCTGATCATCCTATTTCAAACGGGAGCAGATTCATGAAAACTCGATCGGTTTATTTGCTCGTCTTGTTTTTTGTTCTTATTCCTTCCTTTCAACCGGCTGAAGGCGCTGCGCCGTTACACAAGATCATCATGACCTCGGGATCGGCCAGCGAGCGCGATGGCGCGGTTTATGTAGCTCCACTGGGGCTCGGTTTCCGGCGCGAACCTGGGCGCGATTGCCGAAGGGGCCGACCTGGTGTTTGTTGCCGGATTTATTAACCGGCTGTCAGGCATGTTCGTGGCGAATCCAAAGATCAAAACGCCCGCGGAGTTAAAGGGCAAGAGTCTCGGGGTCAACAGCTTGAGCGGCGGCGGATGGATTTTCTCGATGTTGATGCTGGATTACTGGGGGTTGGTCCCCGAGCGCGACAAAATTCAATTCAGAACGTTGGGCGAGCAGGCGGTGATGGCCCAGGGTGTGCTCAACGGCACTGTAGATGCGTCGTTCCTAGGTTATACCTTCGGCAAGATGCTCGAGGGCAAAGGCTTCACCGTCCTCGCTGACAGCGAGAAGTTGCCGATACCCTATCAGGGCTCAGGCTTGATGGCGCGGCGGAGCTTCGTCACGTCGTCTCCCGCCGCAGTGGACAGTGTGCTCAGAGCGTTACTGGATAGCGTCGCGTTCATCCGCAATCCTGATAATAAGAGCCAGGTTACCAAGAGTCTCGCCAAAGCGCTGCGCTTTAGACGGATCGAAGATGCCGAAGATGGCTATCGCACGATGGTCAATCTGTACGAACGTAAGATTTACCCCAGCGCCGATGGCATTCGTAATGTCATCCGTCTGCTGGGCGCCAACAACGAGAAGATTCGCCGCCTTAAAGCGGAAGAGTTAATCGAAGACAGCGCGGTGCGCAGGATGGAGAAAGAAGGGCGGTTCTAGCGGTTCGCATTATCGATATGGTGGTTAGCCAAATATTCGATGCGATTTTTCTGGACTCGTTCCGTATCCGCTGCCGAGATACAACTCACGCTGTCTGTGAGAAGTTTAGTCAACATAAGGGCGCGCGTCTAGCTCAGACTTTTTTCTAGGATTGATGTAACGTAAGAGTCTGAACTGGCGCTGTGACATCTTTGCGGGTTTCGTTGCGTTGCGCCGATAACTTTAATTCATCTTACAAGAGGGAAAGATGACCCAATTCAATCCAATCCGCGTAGGACTCATTGGAGCAGGGGGCAGATGGGGACCGCGAGCGCATGCGCCGGCGTTGAAGGGCGTGCCCGAAGCCGAGCTCTACGCCGTGTGCACGGCGCATGCGGATACCGCGCACGCAGCGGCCGATAAGCTTGGCGTGATGCGCGCGTACGGCAACGGCAAAGAGCTAAATGCGGATACGCAGGTCGAAGTCGTGGCGGTCGCAGTGCGGGTGCCGGCGCACTACGAGCTCACGAAACAGGCCATTGAAGCGGGCAAGCACGTTTTCTGCGAATGGCCGCTCGGCGCGAATACCAAAGAGGCCGAAGATCTGGCGGCGCTGGCGCGCCAGAAAAACGTTCGCACCATGGTCGGCTTGCAGCGCCGCGCGTCGCCCGCTTATCTGTACATGCGCGAGTTGATTCAGCAAGATTACGTCGGGCAGGTGCTGGCTGTGAATATGACGCTTATGGGTAGCGGTGTGTTAACTCGCCCTTCGGACCGCACCTGGCAGCGCGATGACACCTTGGGCGCGAACACGCTGACGATTACGTTCGGGCACGTGTTCGACGCCATGTGCATGGTGGTTGGCGAACTGGCCGAACTCTCCGCGATGGTCACTACGCAGGTCCCTCAATGGTTCGAGACCGACACCAAAAGATACGTGGACGTCACCTCACCCGACAACATCGCGGTTCACGGCCGCTTCGAAAACGGCGCCATCGTTAATGCC
>JAJONK010000409.1 GCA_021323355.1 Deltaproteobacteria bacterium | reverse complement strand
ATTATTGTCGGTAGGGGTCCTTTGGATTGTTGACTGCGGTTAAACAGTGGGGCCAACTGGTATTCCGTTGCCACCTTCTCGAGGATTTTGGCCGGCATGGGGTATCTTCTATTTCCTGCCCCATCTGTCATCCATCAGCGCCGTTTTCCTGCTATGGCATTCTCTGCACAGCGCCTGGAGGTTGCTCTCATCATCGGTACCGCCACGCGCCTTCGTAAGCCTGTGGTCAACCGTATTTGATGGCGCCTGATTGCACTTCGTACAGGTAGGATGCTGCTCTAAAACGCGAGCGCGAATCTTCCGCCATTGATAGCCGTAACCGCGCTGGGCTGAATTGCCACGCCTCTTTTCTGGATCAATCCACCCGGGAGGTTTTAACGTGGCCGCTTTGTATGGCATTTGATTTCATCCTTCCCTGCTAAACTAACTCTGATCCTTTCCTGCTAAACTAACTCTATGTCTGACTGCCAACTGGTCTGCAGGTCGGAGGTTGCCGAGGAATGTCGGTACTCCGGGGTCCCGGTATCTGTTTTTTTGGAGCTGCATAACGGCATTTAGTTACTTTCCGTTCAAGAGCGGGAGAGGACGACGGGTCGAGAATCAAGCCCGTCTCCAGCCAAGTGCGCGCGCGGGGCATCCACTCCGGCGTCCCGCCGTGAGGGAAGACGTTCATGGAAGCTTTACTTCGGGAAAGTTTGTTTTGAGCCATGCGAAGTAAAGCTCGATATGCTCAAGAACTTTTGGCGCAACAAAGGGAGGGATGCTCCCCGTCCTGATACCCTTGTCATGGAGCCTCTCGCGTCTGGCTGTAGCTCGCACTAAAGCCGCCTTTGCTTGCGCGAACGAATCGACGGCGATCTGAATGTCTTCGGCAATAAGCGGTCGCTCACGCTCACAAAACGGCAAGCTAACGCGGTTACGAAGGGAATCGAGTGGGGCCTTACTCTCTTTAATGGCGGTCTCGTTGAAGGCCAGGTTATCGCTCAGAAACTGGTGTTCTTCTCTGGCTTCTTTGTGCGGATCGACGCTGTACTGATCGCCGCCTTGGCGCGCGATTTGCCAGGCGCTATCAACTTGTGTGGCTTTGGGGCTGGCGATTATCGCGTCCAGCTCCACGAGGCGCCGCTTAGTCTTCGATGCATTCTCCTGAAGGCGCCGCTCTGTGGCGATAGCCTTCAACAGCTCGTCAACGTCGGCCGGATCGGCAACCGTGCGAAGTTCGCTTTCATACATTTCGATTTGCATTCCCCTTTTTCTCCCTTTTATTTTTTCAGCCGTTTAAAATTTGCTGCAACAAACTTTCTTCCATCTCTCTTTCGGACGGCACGATAAGCCTCGTTTTGCCATTGGAAGGGTATGCGAATGACGACGAATACGGCAGGCCGCGCTGCATGAAAGCGTACTGCGGCGAAATGGCTTGAACTTGAGCCCGCGCGTTTGCAATTCGCATATCGGTCAATATGCGTGTGATGTCATCGAAGCTGCCGTCTCGTTTTTCCCCGCCGTTCCAGAACTCCATCTCAAAGATTCGCGCGTCGCGTTCTTTCTGAGATTGATTCATGTCTCGGGTATAGGTTTTGTTTGGAATCGGATACCGCTTGGGATTTCTGATCTGCCAGACATGCCTGGCTTCATGGCAGGTGGTATTACTGATCCCGAACGGCTTGAGATCTCGATGAATAAAGATTTCGTTCCCGTT
The DNA here is from genome assembly GCA_021323355.1 of Deltaproteobacteria bacterium. GTDB lineage: Bacteria > Desulfobacterota > Binatia > UBA9968 > UBA9968 > WHTF01. The sequence continues at coordinate 1,823 of JAJONK010000409.1, read as the reverse complement.
CTTGCCGCAGTAGCCGGCTATGTTTTGCGCGAACCATTCGGGGCCGAACTGATCGTCCACGATCCAGCGCAACGCGGGCGGTTTGATCTTAAGGTTTTCGCAGACAATGCGCAGGGTGAGGTCAGCCAAGTCGCGCGCGTGGCGGTCAACGAGGTAGTCGGGAACGGTATTATAACTCGGCATTTGACTTGTCCTTCGACTGTTCGGAATTATCCGGAGGCGCAGCCTGTCTTCGCTCACTGCGCTTCTGCTGTTTGCGGTTGCTGTTTTGCTTTCTTTGATGCCTCGCGATTTGCTTTCTTGGATGACATTCCAGACATTGCTAGTTCCTTCTAACTCGCGGTTTCTTTTTCGCCGTGACCTTTTATTTGCAAGATGTATTTTTCTAAATCGGCACGTTTGAAACGCACATATGCACCTAGATGAACGCTTGAAACTTTTCCGGTTCGCGCGGCAGCTGCCAGCCATGTTTCAGGCACGGCAAGCAACTTTGCGGCGGCTTCAGTATCGAGTAGCAATGGCTCAGGCTGTTGATTCTGGCCTTTCAAAGAATTCTGAATTTCTTCGCGTACGGCTTCCCGCACGAGTTGCTTCAATCCTTCGAATAAGGGATTGTCCGGCTGCGGCACGTGAAGAGGAGTTTTCATTTAATCCTGCCGCCGAAGATGTTTAGTGCGTCCTGCACCTTGGCGTTACTATGGCCGTTCGGATTCGTTGCTTTTCCTATAGAGTGGTATTGGGAAAGCAAAGCATTTTGCCCATCAATTAGGCAGTAAAGGAACGCATCGGCTTTTTTGCCGGTACCGATCCTTTCTATCTCGCCGCGCTCTCTTAATATCTCCAAGGCTCTACGTGTTAGCTTTTCCGTTGTCTCTGCCTCTTTGGCGATTGTCTTCACGTCCGTCGGCTCTAGGGTAAGGACGGCCTTGACCTTCTCCAGCGCTTGGGATTGTCCAAACTCTTCGGGTGTACCTAGAACCTTGTAGTCATCCCCCACTAGCTCGACTATCAACTCCGGTGGACTCTCTTCATATCGGCCAAGCGTCTTTAAGATCCGCTTGTTGGATGCCTCGCCCGGTCTGCGTTCGAGAAATAGTGCCTGATCAACGAGACCAAAGAGAGCCGATCCACCGCGGATGCTCCTACCGTCATCTCCTCCGCTTTTCCGCTCATGATGTACCAGCAACACGGCTGCATCCGTTTCTCGCGCCATTTCTAGCAACGGCGATACTTCCCTGATTACCTCCATGTTGTTGTTCTCGTCCATGACGTTCCAGAATCGGGAAAGTGAATCGATTACAACCAGGACAATCTTCTTTTCGATTACAAAATTCTTGATGGTTTTGAGGGTTTCGGACTGCTCTTGAACTGTGCCGACGTGAACATAAACAGGATCATCTTCTCTCAAGCCGAAGCGCTTAAGCCGTCTCTCAACATCTCGGACATGCTCTTCTACCGCCAGGATCAACACGGCACCGCGATCGGTTTTTCGTTCCAGAAAGTCCAAGCCCTGAGCGATGCAGATGATCAACCGGTAAACCAAGGTGCTCTTACCGGTCTTCATGTAGGCGATCAGGAGGTTAAGGGTGCCTTTGGCGATGAACCCAAATAGTAAGTAAGGAATGACTGCCGTCACACGACTTAATAACTCAGCTGCGGAAACAGGATTAAAATGCTTTGCTTTCCCAATATCTCCCTTAGGGACAAGCAAAGCATTTTGACCACCTTGGCGCCGGCCGCGCTCCGCTTGCAGCATCCGCATTTCCTGCTCATTGTATGTCTCCAGAGTGGGATCGCCGGCTTGTTTGGCCCACCGGATATTT
>JAJONK010000408.1 GCA_021323355.1 Deltaproteobacteria bacterium | reverse complement strand
ATTGATGGCGGCTTTTCTCTTCTTCTTGCTCGCTGCCAACAACGTTATCAAAATTGTCAGAGATGCTCTATTTCTCAGCCGCTTTGCGATAACTGAGCTACCCTATGTTTATCTTTTGACTGCGCTACTCGCCAGCGTCTTCATTAGCATTTATTCTCGCTACACCTCGAGGCTGTCGCTCTCGCAGGTCATCCTTGGCTCGCAGGTCTTCATTATCTTTAATGTCATTATTTTTTGGCTCCTTATTACCTTTTACGATTTCGGTTCGGTCCTCTACGCCTTTTACATGTGGTCGGCGATCGTCGGCTTGGTTGCGGTGGCGCAATTCTGGACCTTGGCCAACGACATGTTCAATTCACGGCAGGGTAAACGTCTTTTTGGCATGCTTACAGCGGCCGGAACGGTAGGGGCGATGGCCGGCGCCTTCGGGGCTAACTTGGCGGTCATTTTTTTGTTCGGCACAAAACAACTTCTATGGCTAATCGTGGTTCTTTTCGCCGGCGCTTTTGGTGTGGCTTGGTTCGCGGTTAGAGAAGGACAAACAGCCCCAGCAGCAAGCCCCCGAGAAGAGGTACCACCTGCGGAAATTCAGGCCCGCGATGCGAGTGGAATCGTCGGGACTCTAAGCGGCTCCCGCTATTTGCAGACAATCGCGGCGCTTATTTTTGTATCGGTCATAGTTTCGACTTTGATCGACTATCAATTCAAGGCCGCGGCAAAGCAAGCCTACGCTTCAACAGATGAGTTGGCCGCTTTTTTTGGGTCTTACTACGCCTGGCTGAGTGCAGTCACAATGGTTACCCAGGTGTGGTTGACTGGAAGGCTTCTGATGGGTTTAGGTCTTAGCCCGGGTCTGCTTCTTCTGCCGATTACGCTGCTGGCAGGTTCGATCGGTCTCTTGTTCCGGCCAGGTCTTTTTATGGCGACAGTGACACGACTGGCCGAAGCGTCACTGCGCACGAGTGTCAACCGCACCGGAGTGGAGATTCTTTATCTTCCGATTCCTGATTTCATCAAGAAGAAGGTAAAGGTTTTCCTGGACGTGACGGTCGAACGATTGGGCGACGGCACCGCGGCTTTTATTATTCTCTTCTACACCCTCTTTCTTGGGGGGAGCGAGATTTCGCTTCTGAGTTACTTCTCGATCGGCCTCATTGTTATCTGGGCTGCTCTTGTGTTCATCGTGCAACGCGGCTACATGGAGGCCTTGCGCAGGACTCTGGCATATCGCGAAATATCTTTGGAGCAAGCGCGGCTCGATTATGCCGATAAGGCTACCATTGAAGCTGTATTGAACAGCTTGGAAGCTAAAGATGACCGCTCCGTCCTTTTTGGCCTGGACCTCGCGGAGAAATTGGACCCGAAATTCGTTGTGGCACGGTTGCCTCGCGAACTGCTGCGCCACTCCTCTGCTGCGGTTAGGGGCCGAGCGATAAAATTATTTTCAATATACCCGGATACAACTACGCTGAACGAAATAACCGTTATGCTGCGGGATGAAAATCATGAGGTACAAGCTCAAGCCATCAGTGCCGCATGCGCCATTTTCAAGGATCGTGCGATAACCGTCGTACGCCCGCACCTCGAAAGTCCAGATCCGCTCGTCAAAAGAAGAGCCGTCGAGTGTCTGCTGCTTCATGGGGACCACGTCGCGCGCGAAGCGGCGTTTAACAACTTTCGTGAAATGCTCGACGGGACCGCCGGTGACGGTGAGCAAGGGAGGATCGAGGCCGTCCGTCTTATGGGTGAGGTTAATATTCCCATGTTTGTGGCCCACCTCGTTAGATTGATCAGTGAGGACCCGTCAAATCGCGTGGTTCATGAGGCGATGGCTGCTGCAGCTAAGAGAAAATATGCTGAAGCGGTCGGAGAAATTGTTTTTCGCCTCGGTAGTAAACATACCAAGTCCGGGGCTCGTGAGGCTTTGATCGAATACGGTGAGATTGCAGTTAAGGGATTAAGGAACGCTCTGTTTGATTCCCGTGTTTCCCGTGACATACGGTTTGATGTTCCACGGACGCTGAGCAAAATCCATTCGCAATCAGCAATGAATGCGCTTCTCGGCGGGCTCTTGGAGGAAGACCGCTCGATTCGCTTTCAGGTTATTCTCGCTCTTGAGGAGATGGCCCGCCGCTTCACCGATCTGAAACTGGACCGAGAGATAGTGGAGAGCGCGATTGTCTCGGATGTGATGCTCTATTCTCGAAGGTTTGCCAGTTTTTACGTTTTGTTCGGTAATGGCCAGGAAGCAGTAGTTGGGCCGGCATCGCTGTTGCGCCAGGCTCTTCGCGAGAGCATGGAGCGGGTGAGAGAGCGTGTGCTTTGGCTGCTTTCTCTCATCTATCCTGCCAAAGATATTCAGGGGGTTTGGGGCGCTCTGAATTCTGGCGATCCGATCAAGCAAGCCAATGCCGTCGAGCTACTCGATAATTTCCTCACGGGAGAGGTCAAGCGATACAGTTTTCCTCTTTACGGTGATGCCCTTGAGCCGGTGCGCTTCGGCGTTGCTCTGGGATTTCTTGGCTGGGGCAATCTCGATGCCACTAGCGCTCTCCGCATGCTTGTCGAACAAGAGGATATCTGGCTGACTGCAGCAACCGTCTGGGAGATCGGTGTCAGAAGACTCACAGAATTTCGTGAGGAGATTGTGAAGCTCCTAAAGTCTGAAAACGCGTTGCTGCGGGAAACCGCGGAGCTAGTCATTCACCGGCTCCAGAATTGATGATGGAACAAAGAAGACTTGCGACGATAGAGAAGGTCATTTTCCTCAAATCGGTGGATATCTTCAGCCACGCCACCGTAGAGGAACTTGGCAGGGTCGCTGCTCTGACCGAGGAGGTCCATTTTGAGCCCGGCGAGACGATCTTTCGTCAGGGCGAACCCACTGACGCGATCTATCTAATTTTAGCGGGCCGCGTGACGATCGAAAGTAACGGGAGAATAGTCCGTGAGATAACGGACAGACAAGCCTTTGGGACCGTCGCGGCTCTTGATCGTAACCCGGCCGTTCATACGCTGAAGGCTGTGGACGCCGTCCACGCCCTCAAGCTATACGCTCAGGACTTTGATGACATCCTTTCCGTTGATTTCGGGTGTGTTCGCTCCGTCATTCACGCCCTCTGCCGACTGGTTCGCGAGGGACGGTAATGCTCAGTACTTAGTTGCTTCGTCCAAGACACATTGGCAGCTTCCGAAAACTTGTAGCGCTCCGGTTCTTCTCATTTACGCCATTTCGATTCCGTTTCTTCTCAAACCTGCGAAAATCAGCTTCGTTGTTCAAAACATATCGGCAATATTCCGTGGCACTCGTCTTGCGGCTCCATTCCGTTGACAGCGGGTGCATAGAAGACTGCACGACATCGCCATGGAAATTATGTTCGCACCGGGGGATACATAAAATGAAAAAGAATACCTTTCTGCAGATCGCGGCAATCCTGATTACAGGATTTGCCTTCCTGTTCCTTGTCAAGTCAGAACATACGTGGGCACAAGCTCAGTCTCAGCTTCGTCAGAGCGTGGAACGTAAGTTTGAG
>JAJONK010000407.1 GCA_021323355.1 Deltaproteobacteria bacterium | reverse complement strand
AAAGCCCAGGTGGCCGAATACATGCGCAACGAGTCGCGCTTCCGCGTCGTCGAGCGCACCGACCCCGTCCGTTTCAAGGAGTTTCTGAAAGAGTCGCAGGAAGCGGCGCAGCAGCGCTATGCCGTGTACCAGCAGCTCGCCGGCATCACGGTGCCACAGGTCAAGGTGACGATCGATGACCACGACACGCCCGCTGCTGCCGAGCGCGAGGAGTAATCATGGACTTGAGTACCCAGTATCTCGGCTTCACCTTGCCGCATCCGCTCATCGCAGGGGCGTCACCGCTCGCCGACGACTTGGACAATGTGAAGCGGCTCGAGGATGCCGGCGCCTCAGCTCTGGTACTCCGATCGCTTTTCGAAGAGCAGATCACCAACGAACAGATGGCCGAGCATTTTCATCTCGATGCCCACGCTGAATCGTTCGCCGAGGCGACTAGTTACTTCCCCGGGCCTGACGCGTTTGCGTTGGGCACGGACCAGTACTTGGAACATTTACGACGCGTGAAGGAAGCCGTGCGCATTCCGGTCATGGCATCGCTCAATGGCACAACCCCTGGTGGATGGCTCGAATATGCGCGGCTGATGGCGCAAGCTGGCGCTGATGCGCTCGAGCTTAATATCTATCGGATCGCAACGGATCCTGAGACAACCAGTGGCGATATCGAACGACAGACGATTGATATCGTACGACAGGTGAAGCAGGCCGTGACGATTCCGGTGGCGGTCAAGCTCTCGCCGTTCTTCACGTCGATTGCTCATGTGGCTCGAGAGATCGACCGGGCCGGTGCCGATGGACTGATCCTGTTCAACCGTTTCTATCAACCGGACATCGACACCGAGGAGTTGGCGGTCTCGCGCACTTTACACCTGTCGGATTCGTCCGAACTCCTGCTGCGCTTGCACTGGATGGCGATCCTCTCGGGGCGTATCCGCGCATCGCTTGCGGTAACCGGCGGTGTGCACACCGCCCTCGATGTCGTCAAAGCCACGATGGCGGGCGCACATGCCACTCAGATGGTCTCCGCGCTGCTGGCCCACGGCCCCTTCCGCATCCGAACGGTGCTCGATGATCTCGTCGCGTGGCTACAGGAACACGACTGGAACTCGCTCTCCGACATGCGCGGCAACATGAATCTCCTGAAGGTGCCCGACCCGGACGCGTACGAACGGGCGAACTACATGCTCATGCTTCAGGGCTGGCGCGTCTGATTACGATAACGCACGATATCTATGCCTATTTTCCGTGGCGACGGGTGAACTACTTGCCTGCGTTCACCTACTTAGTGCCGTCTTTTCTACACGTTAATTCCAGGACCTCGACAACCTGAGTGTTCCACTTTTCCCAGCCGAAAAGCTCGACATCGGCTCCGATCTCGGGAAGCTGAGTCGTCTTCGGGTCTTGAAAGCGGTACCACTGCGCTATCTTGTGTTCCTTCGTCGGACTTCTGCTCACCGTCACTGTCCGATTCATTTCGGATATTTCGTGGGACATTCCTCGCATTTTGCTTGCTACGGCCGCATTTGTTGCATTGCTTTCTAACATCGAGATTATCTGGATCATTTTTGTGGAATAGTGATTTCCGTATTGTTCTTTTAGCAAAATTTACCTGGAGCACAGAGGAGAATCGAAACGGTTACCCCGTTCTGGGCCTGACGCTCATGCTCGGCGCTGTGGGCGTGCCTTTCCCCTCGGCGCTGTCGGTTGTGGTCGCCGGGTCATTGGCGGCGCAAGGACAGATGAGCTTGCTTTGGGCGGGCGCGGTCGCAGTGGCTTTCTCTGTTCTAGGCGATTTGGCCGGCTACGGTTTGGGAAGGGTACTTGGTCGAGAGTTCTTCGAGCGACGAGGGCGCTGGCTCGGCTTGACCCCAGCGATGCGGGCCAAGGTCGAAACATTTTTCTACAAATGGGGGATCTTAACGGTGGTGCTTAGCCGATCGCTTCTCTCGTTTAAGAGTTCGAAACCTCGCGACCCTCACGACCGCTAAAAGCTAACAAGTATTCGATGTGAAAAGCGGAAGCATTCGACGTCTTGGTCGAACAGCTCGACGATTTGGTCGAGTCATCGGTTCTCGTCAATCGGAAGGGAGCCGGGAAAGCACTAGAAATTCAGAGCATTTCCTCGCGACGGGTCTGGTATAACACTTGCGCTTATTATCAATACATTTCAAAGAAAGGGAGGAATAGACCATGAAGAAATTCTTAGGCGTAATCGTTTCAGTGGGAGCGTTCGTAATTATCGTCGGCGCGGCAGTAGCCCAGATGGAACATGGTTCCGGTCACGATATGCACGGAGCTAAGGGCCAAGGTGGCATGGCAAGTCATCATGAAATGATGAAGAGTCACATGAGCATGATGAAGGGCCATATGGGGACAGCGGGTCATGACATGAAGAACCACGTGGGCAAAGCAGGTAACGGCATGAAAGACCATGCAGGCAAAGTAGACCATGAGAGTCATGGCGATAAGTCCGGTCAACAATAAGGGCCGGGTCACATGCGCTCACAACCGCGGCGGCGGTTTCTAAGAAGCGGGCATGTGGTGCTGTTCAGCGCCCCCTGGGCGTCGAATAGCCTGGGGGCCGTATTATCAGAGAACGAGGACAGAAGAGATGTATTCCATGAAAGCCAACGACATATGTTCCAAGAAAACAGAAAAATTAATCGCTGCGGGTGCGTTGGTAGTCGCGAGCGCGGTGGTTGTGGTCCTTTTCGCGACGGCAATTCTACCGGCTCAAACCCGCCAGAAGGAAGTCGCTGTGAAAGGCGCCAAGGTGATGCCGTTTGATCTCGAACAAACAACTCACGTCTTCCAGAAACTCGACGATGGCGGCTTACAGAAAGTCATCGTCAAAGACTCTGGGAATAAAAAACAGATCGCGCTGATCCAGAGCCACCTGAAGGAAGAGTCGGAGAAGTTTCGCAAAGGAGACTTTTCCGACCCAGCCAAAATCCACGGCGAGAATATGCCGGGTTTGGCCGAGCTAAAGACCAGCGCGGCAAGAATCGATGTTCGGTACACAGCTTTATCGGATGGAGCGCAAATACGCTATGCAACGAAGGACGTCAAACTGATTACGGCGATCCACCGCTGGTTTGACACACAGCTATCGGACCACGGACACCACGCCACACATCATTAGCAATGTCCGAGTCGAGACGCATCGCGTCGAACAAAAGGATTACTTAGACGTGAGATCAGCGGAGGAGCAATGGAGTACGATAGCGACACCAGGCTCCCGGATACCGGACGCCGCCGTTTCTTGAAACAGGCCGGCGCCGCAGCACTTGGCGGATTGCTGTTCGGCGGCAAGGCGTTAGCAAGCGCGGTGCACGCCATGCCGGGCGCCGAGGCGACTCCGGACTTCAATCCAGACGTCGAGTTGGAACTTGCTGCGGTTGTCGACGAGTTCGGCTTGCTCCCCGGCGCGCCGACAGTCGTCTGGCGATTTACCGGCAAGGTGCTTCGCGGCAATACGGATGCTCTGAGCTTTTTACAGAGCGCGGATGATGGACCAAGCTTTGTCCCTGTCCTTCA
>JAJONK010000032.1 GCA_021323355.1 Deltaproteobacteria bacterium | reverse complement strand
AACGCTCTATCGTAGAAAGAAACCGGTTTACTGGTGCGCTTCCTGTGTCACCGCTCTCGCTGAAGCCGAGGTCGAATACGAAGAGCATGTCTCGCCCTCAATTTACGTAAAGTTTCTGGTTAAAGATCACAAGGGAAAATTTACCGCTGACGATGTGGCCACTTACTTCGTCATTTGGACAACCACCCCATGGACCTTGCCGGCTAATCAAGCAATCGCAATCAATCCGAAGTTTACGTACCGTCGCGTGAGAACTCCCAAGGGAGCCCTCATCATCGAGGCAGAGTTAGTTCCAACGGTGATGAAGGCAATCGGGTTGGAGCCCGCGGAATACAAAATCACCGAGGGTGTCTGGACGGGCGCCGAACTCGAAGGCATTGTTTGCCGTCACCCCTGGTTGGATCGTGATTCGAAGATTGTTCTTGGTGAGTTTGTCACCCGGGATCAAGGGACCGGCTGCGTTCACATCGCACCTGGACATGGTCAGGAGGACTATGAAGTCGGAATGCGCTATGGCCTCGAGGTGATGGCGCCCGTGGATGCTGAAGGTAGGTTTACAGCTGAAGCCGGCGATCTGCACGGAGAATCGGTGTTTAAAGTCGATTCCAAGATCATTCAAAAACTCCGTGATCATGGAGCACTCCTGAAAGAAGAGACTCTTCCGCATAGTTATCCCCACTGCTGGCGTTGCAAAAAACCCATCATCTTTCGAGCAACGGAGCAGTGGTTTATTTCTATGGAGAAGAATGGGCTCAGAGACTCAGCTCTATTCGCCATCGAACAGGTGCGCTGGGTGCCACCCTGGGGCAAAGATCGTATTCGGGGTATGCTCGAAAGTAGACCGGACTGGTGTATTTCGCGCCAGCGCTCCTGGGGAGTTCCAATCCCAGCGGTCTATTGTAAGCAATGCAATGAAGCTATTCTCACGCAAGATGTCTGCGAACACATCGCCGGCATCGTTGAGAGAGAAGGTTCTGATGCGTGGTTTACCCGGCCGATCATCGAACTGGTGCCGGCTGATCTTGCCTGTCCAAGGTGCGGCAAAAGGGATTTTTTTAAAGAGGAAGATATTCTCGACGTCTGGTTTGACTCGGGAGTGAGCCATGCAGCAGTAGTCGAAGTTGACCCGAGGCTCGGCGGTCGCGCCGACCTTTATCTTGAGGGAAGCGACCAGCATCGCGGGTGGTTTCACACTGCTTTGCTCACTTCAATAGCCACTCGGGGACGCGCACCCTATGAAAGCGTGCTCACGCATGGCTTTACCTTGGATGGTAAGGGACGCAAGATGTCAAAATCCTTGGGCAATGTCATTGCCCCACAGGAAATCACTAAGAAATCGGGCGCGGAAATCTTGCGGCTCTGGGCGGCAGCTGAAGATTATCGCGAGGACGTGCGCATTTCAGACGAAATTCTCAATCGCTTGGTGGAGGCTTATCGGCGACTCAGAAACACAGCGCGTTTTTTGATCAGCAACCTTTATGATTTCGATCCCGAGCACGATCGCGTTTCGCCGCCCGATCTAGACGAACTCGATCGCTGGATCCTGCATCGGACCGAGAGCTTACTAAGTCGTTGCCGAGAGGCTTACGAGAGATACGAATTTCATACTGTGTTCCATGGTCTTAATAACTACTGTAGCGTTGACCTTAGCGCGCAGTACCTCGATATCGCCAAAGACCGCCTTTACTGCGCCGGTGCAAAAAGCAGTGAGCGGCGAGCGGCGCAGACGACGTTGCATAGAATCTTGAACGTGCTGGTCCACTTACTGGCCCCGATTCTATCGTTTACCGCCGAAGAGATTTGGACCTACATGGAGGCAAAAGATCGTCTGTCCGGCAGTATCTTTCTTTCCCAAATGCCGCAAGCGGATCCCACGATGTTGGATCGAGAACTTGCTGACAGATGGGATCGTATCTTCAAAGAGCGCGCCGAGGTGCTCAAGGCTTTAGAAGAGGCCCGAACTAAAGGCATCATCGGTCATTCGCTGGACGCAAAAGTCGTTTTGGTTAGCCAGAACGGCGGGCCCAATTCTACTCTGGGAAATCTGATTAAAGCGGATAAGAGCAAAATGCAAGATGTTTTGATCGTGTCACAGGCCGACATTTCCGAATCGGTGACATCTGATAGCGCGAGTGTCTCTTGGTATCAAACCGAACTATTGAACTGCCAAATCGCAGTCTCAAAAGCTGAGGGTCTCAAATGCGAGCGTTGCTGGAAGTACGACACTGAGGTGGGCAGCGATGCCAGCCATCCGACCGTCTGTGCCCGTTGTGCCGCAGTTCTGAATTCTGGAGCCGCGGCTTGAGTCGCAAAACAAGGATCGTCGCCGGCTGCCTTGGTTTCATCGTAATCGCTGATCAAGTGACGAAGTATGTAGTAGATCGCACTATGCCGCTGCATCACTCCATCCCGATCATCGATGGATTGTTCAGCCTCACGTATATCCGCAACACAGGGGCTGCGTTCGGTATCTTCTCCGGCAGCCATGAAGCATTTCGGTTGCCGTTTTTGATTACTGTTTCGCTTGTAGCGATCGGGTTTATTTTTATGATGTTGAAGCGCCTGCGGCAAACCGAGACTGGTCTAATTACGGCTCTCGCGTTTATTCTTGGCGGCGCCATCGGCAATCTCATCGATCGAATCATTCATGGCGAGGTGGTCGATTTCTTGGACGTGTATTGGTCCGATTACCATTGGCCGGCGTTCAATCTAGCCGATAGTTTTATAACGATCGGTGTGGGCATAACGGTCTATTATCTCGCCACAGTAAAAGGCGATGATCCGTTCGCCGCAAAGTAGCTTTGCTAGTGCGCCGACGCATGCTGTTGTTCGATTTGTAAGCTCTTATCGGACGATTTATAGCATGCAGTAATCCAGCCGAACTGATGCCTCGTCATCTCAACGATGTCACGCTTACGTGGCTGTTGCTCATGCTGAGCGGAACCATGAGTTGCCAGGCCGTCAGTTCGAGTCTGCCGCTTGGCACCGCGTGGCAAGCAACCCCCTTCAAGCGCGTAAATACGGCCGCACAAGTCGCCGCCGATCTTCCTGCCCTCAATGTTCCGGCGCCCACGGGAAGGATCATCTTTATCGGAGTGCATGGCGGCAATCCGCCGACATGGGACGACGCCGAGTGGTTTGACCCGCAGCAATGGTTGCCGTATCAAGCTATCGACCTCCAAGATCAGCGGGCGGTTACTGAGATCGCGTACCGTGAGTCGGTGATGCATGTTGCTGCATTACAGATAGGACGACACTTCCCAAACAGTATCACCATAATGATTCGTGGCGATAGTCAGGTTGTTAGCGACCTCCTTGAGGCTATCTACTGCGTCCGAGATCGAATACTACTGGTTGGCCACAGTTTCGGTGGACAGGTCGTCGAGGAGCTAGCGAGAGATTTAAAACGAAGGCAAATTGCGGTCGACGCATTGGTCTACATCGAGAGCTTTTGGTCTAACGGTTCGGTGCCCAACAACGTAAAGCGCGCCCTCAATTTCTACGTCCCGGCATCCTTCACGCTTTGTCGAGGTTTAGAGACAATCAAGGCAGAGGATCCCATCGGCACAGAAGCAATCAATATTGCCATACCCAACCCGCGGGGCCCCTATAGCGGAATTTGCGCTGAACACCGCAACATCGACAGTGATCCACGCGTGTGGAAGGATATCTTTGATCGCATCATTACAAAGATCGACTTCCAGCAGTCGATTTTTAATCAACCAGCAAGCTGATGATAGTGGCTCCCCAACTGCCGGCTTCGGCTGGGGCATCTTCGAAAGAAACAACCGCCGGATGTTTATCCAGAAGAGATCGGATTATGGCGCGTTGTACGCCTGCGCCTTTGCCATGAATGAGACGGACATGCCGGAATCCCGATCGCTGGCATTCCTCCAAGTATTCCTCAACCACGCTGGGGATATCTTTGGGCTGAAACGGATGAAGATCAAGAACATCTTCAGGAGGAAGAACCACCGGTTCGTCAAAGGGAGGATCACTCTCAGACATCGATGACAACTCGAGTCCTTTGCTGTTTGGTCAATTTGCCGGCGCCGCTGATTCTGGCCGCTGGCGGCCGGGTAAATTTCCGAGCAATTCTAAGATCGCTTCGTACTTAACCGGTTTCGTCAGGTGCGCGTCAAATCCAGCCTCTTTGGTGCGGTGCCGGTCCCGTTGCTGCCCCCACCCGGTAAGAGCGATGAGTACAATCTGTTTGCCCCAAGGCTGCTCGCGTATTTTGCGCGCGGCATCGTAGCCATTTAATTCCGGCATCGCGAGGTCGAGTACAATGACATCTGGATGCGAGAGCTCCGCAGCTCTAAAAGCTTCAAGGCCGTCCTGGGCAATTTGCACTTCGTATCCTTCCTGCCGCAATAATCCGGCTAGCGTTTCAGCCGCTTGTGGGAAGTCGTCCGCGACAAGGATGCGTCGGACCTGGCTCTTTGCAGTGGAAAAAACGGTATTAGCTTCTTTGCTGAATTCTTGCCGAGATGATTTCTGCAGCACAGGCAAACTGACGACGAACTGGCTACCTTGTTTGGCTCCTAAGCTGAAAGCCTGTACTGTTCCCCCGTGGAGTTCAAGAATTCTGTGTACCAGAGTCAGGCCTAGCCCGAGACCGCCCTCGGCACGGGTGAACGATCGGTCGGCTTGATAGAACAAATCGAACAAACGTGGCAGGTCTTCGGGGGCGATGCCGATCCCGGTATCCTTAACCTGCAGGACTGCCTGGCCGTTATCCAGTTCAAGAGTTAACCAAATTTGACCTGGATCAGGCGTGTATTTAGCGGCATTATTGATCAAGTTCATAACTACTTGTGTTAACCGAACCCGGTCCGCGTCTACGTAGACAGGTGATGCGGGCAGTGTAATTGTGATTTTGTGGCCTCGCTCTTCGATTAGCGGACGGCTTGATTCTACTGCGGTCTTAACAATTTCACTTAGCTCCACGTGTTCTTTATGGAGACCTAGCTTCTCTCGCGTGATACGGCTTATATCGAAAAGATCATCGGTGAGCCGTGTCAGATATCCTACTTGCTTATCGATGACATCCCTACCCCAGCGCTGTTGGGCTTCGGAAAAGCCAGAAGCCTGAGATAAGCTGACAACGTTTCGCACTAGAGCTAGCGGATTTCTTAATTCGTGCGCTAAGGTTGCCAAGAACTCGTCCTTCCGCCGATCGGCATCGCGCAACGCTTCTTCGCTTTGACTTAAGGCGCTGTTCAGGCGCAGCCTTTCTACTGCTAGCCAGGTGCGCTCGGCCGCGGCAGCGATGAGCGAGACCTCCCGCTCGCTCCACTCACGGGGTTCAGCTGTAGAGACAAACAACGCGGACACAAGCCTGCCTTCGCGCAATAGCGGGGTAGCCGCGAAAGCTCCAACGCCGATTCGCTGATAATATCCGCTGTAAATCGCGGTTCGGTCATCTCGGGAAGTGTCAAAGACTACGGTATTGTGACCGGCCTGACAGTCGCTGACGATCTTCGGGCCAAGAGCCCTCAGCCGATAAGTTCCAGCCAAAGAAGGGAGATTAAGATGATAATCGCGATGAATGGTGAATCGACCCCTCTCAGGATCAGCCTCGGTAAAACTGCAGCGCTCGGTTTGTAGATATTCGCCAAGTGCGACGGCAACGGCCCAAGTCAACTCATCCGGATCCGAGGCCAGGCGAATACAATCACTAAGGTCGAGCAAAAAAAGCGTGTCCGCCTCGGCCTGTTTACGTTCAGTGATATCGGTGTTCATACCCACCCAGCCGCGCGCTGAGCCATCAGCCGACAATAGCGGAACGGCCCGAACTAAAGTCCATCGCCACTGACCATCGTACCGGCGAAGGCGGTACTGAGCTTCGAGAGGTTTTTTTCGCGCGGTCGCGTCTTCCCATTGCATTTGGACTCTCTTATGATCGTTAGGATGGTACGCATTAAGCCAGCCGGAGCCGCGCCGTTGCTCAAATGTTTGACCAGTAAATGCCCGCCAGGAAGGTGAGTCTTCAATGATATTTCCTGCGCCATCCGCTGTCCAAACGATTTGTGATGATGCTTCTACCAGCGCACGAAACCGCTCTTCACTCCGGCGCATCGCATCTTGCGCGCGCCTGTGACGTAGGCCCAGCCCGGCGACGATCCAAATTAGGGTCACCGTGAGCACGTCATTGAAAATGGGGATCCACCCGGGAATTCCAGGTGAGCCGGGCGATAGAAGATAATCCAGGATAATGAGCACCGTACTAAGCAGAGCGATCAGAATTTTCTCGCGAGCTCCTGGTAGCGCCAGCACTAGTAGTAGCGCAGCCACATAACTGGTCGGTATGGCAACACCGAATGGCGAATATAGGTCGGCGAGAAAAACGCCGAATAGAAGCGCGGTGATTGTCAGCCAATATATAGCTGAACCAGATCTGCCGAAGAGAAGTGGCGCTGGCGCTGGTGGCCCGAATACCGGAGATAGGGGTTTTGAGAAGTTTTCGTGCATAAAGCTGCAGCCGCTAGTTGTTCAGTCAGACAAGGTTAGCAGTGTAGCAAAGACGTCTCCGATGCAAAAGCAAAAACGCCGGGCTCGTTTATACCCATCGAAGCCATCAAAAAAAGTGCTAACGAAGCCCGCTTCACGACAGACTGTGCGCATGTGGTAGGGTGATTTGATGCCGATGCGAACCTTACTGTGCATTGGTAACCGATTTCCAGCATGCTTGACAAGCAACTCGGGTGCGACGATACATGTCAGAAGCACATTCGAGAGAGGTTCCATGGCGAGCCAAAAATACTACCGCGACTTCCGCGCCCATCTGAAGGAACTTGAGGATCGAGAAAAATTGATTCGAATCCGTCGAAGGATCGATAAAGATACTGAATTGATGCCATTGGTTCGGTGGCAGTTTCGTGGGTTAGACGAAGAGCAGCGCAAAGCTTTTCTGTTTGAAAAGGTCGTTGATGCAAAAGGCAAGCAGTATTCGATGCCGGTGACGGTAGGAACGTTGGCCGCGACGACCGAGATCTATGCCATCGGTTTGATGTGCCGACCTGAGGAGATCCACGAGCGCTGGAACAAAGCTCAGTTGAGTCCCATTGAGCCCGAAAAAGTCGCTGCGGGGCCAGCTCAGGAAATGGTTTGGACCGACAAGGAGCTGTTGAACGGTCATGGATTGGATATGCTCCCGGTACCGATCTCTACGCCCGGCTTTGATAATGCTCCATATTTGACTTCAGCCAACTGGATCACCAAAGACATCGAAACCGGCGTCTACAACATCGGCAATTATCGTAGTCAAGTCAAATCTCCGGATCGGGCCGGCGGATTATTCACATCGCAACACATGGGGCAACACTGGCGCAAGTGTAAGGGCAAGGGTGTGCCGTTGCAGGCGGCGATCGCCATCGGGGTTATTCCTAGTATCGCCTATGCCGCGACCGCAAAGATTGCCTACGATTTCGACGAATATCGACTTGCCGGCGGCTTGGCTGGTGAACCAGTTGAGTTAGTGCAATGTAAAACCGTCGATCTTTTGGTGCCGGCCACTACGGAAATTGTCATCGAGGGAACGATTCCCACTGACTCTCTCGAGCCGGAAGGACCGTTTGGCGAATACCCCGGCTACATGGGGCATCGTACCACTTCTCCCTATCTCGATGTGACTTGCATCACCCATCGAAGAGACGCAATCTATACGGCGCTGATGAGTCAGTTTCCGCCCAGCGAATCGAGCAAGATAAAGCATACCGGGACGGAGAAGATCCTATACAAATATCTGCGTCACGATAGCGGCAATGCTGCAGTGCTGGATGTGGCGCTTCACGATGAGGTAAGCGGCAGCGGTCAAGCCTACTGTGTGGTTAAGATGCGTAATGCGTCGAAAGCGGAGGCCTGGCGCGCCCTTAACGCATCAGCCGGGTTCACGGGCAGCTATGCCAAGGTCTGCATCGCGGTCGATGAGGACATTGATATTCACGACCCGGCAATGGTGAATTGGGCGATCTGTTTCAACGTTAGGCCGGAAGAGGATATTTTTATTGCCAAAGGAAAGTCGCCGGGGTTGGATCCTTCCGCTCATCCGCCGGGGATGGAAAGCCTTCAAGTACGGATGGCCTCGATTAGCGCGTTACTGATCAACGCAGTGCGGCCATGGCCCTACACCCCGGTGTCTCTGCCTCGCAAGGAATTCATGGATAGGTCGAGGGCCATCTGGGAAGAACTGGGTCTTCCCTCGCTCAAGCCACGCATGCCGTGGTACGGTTACAGTCTCGGTGCCTGGACAAAACAAGATGAAGAAGAAGCGGAACTCGCTGTCAAAGGCGAATACTTCGTGACAGGCGACAAGCAAAAAGGACAAAGAACCAAGCCGTAACGCTACATCCTAGCGACCAACCTTAAGGTTGCTGTCTACCAATCACTACGACCATCTCCAGTGATCAGGTCTCGTGATACGGCGCTCGCTGCCCGACAATTCTCGATCAATTATGAATTTTGATCCTATGCTGATTCTCGTCGGCATGGCCCTACTGTTTGCCGCTTTCGTCAAAGGAGCTTCGGGACTTGGCTTCCCGCTGATTGCCACACCGACAGTGGCTTTGTTGCTGGATATTCGTATAGCCATCACCATTCTGCTGATTCCCAACATCGTCATGGATTTTGCTCAAGTATTCCGTGACGGATTTCCCTTTGCCATTTTGCGACGCTTTGCCTGGTTTTTCCTTGCGACTATCGCCGGAGTATTTCTCGGTACTGCAGTTCTGGTCAACCTGCCGCTCTGGGTATTGAACTTCTGCCTGGGTACCATGGTTTTGGTATTCGTCGCGTTCAACTGGCTAAAGTTTGAATTCAGAATTACTCCTGGCCTGGAAAAACTGCTTTCAATCCCGGTCGGATTTATCAGCGGCTTTCTCAACGGTGTTACCAATGCCGCCGGTCCGGCGCTAGCGATTTATCTCTACAGCCTGAGGTTAGAGAAACGTCAATTTATCAAATCGATCGCAACAATCTTCGTGTTCACGAAATTGAGCCAATTGGCTGCTGTTTCGAGCTGGAATCTGTTTAACGCCTCAACTTTGATGTTGTCACTGCAGGTTACGCTATTCACTCTCGTCGGCTTCTATGCGGGTATCAAAACGCAAGACCGAATCAACCAACAAACCTTCAATCGAGCTCTCTTGATCCTGCTGTTTGCCATCGGGGTAACGCTTCTTGTGCGCGCGCTGACTCAGACGTCATCTTGAGAGGCGTCGGTGCGATGCTGCCGCAGTCGGTCGAGCCTGGAAACGGATTTACAACGCTGGAGCAAAAAGATTATCGGGTAATCCCCGAACGTATTCGACTGTTTCCTGAAGCGAGATGACATCCGCATACTTCATCGCCATGTCGAAAAGATTGATCTTGTGCGATGCCTGGCCACGATCAAAAACGCAGTCTTCCACCACTGAAACTTTCAAATTGTAGGAAAACGCGTCGATGACGCTAGCACGAACGCAGCCGCTGGTCGTGGTGCCAGTGACCAAAACGCTGTCGGCGTGCACCTCGTTTAGCATGCTCATCAAAGGTGTGCCGAAGAAGGCGCTGGGTTTTTGTTTGCGTACAACGATGTCTCCCCCTCGAGGAGCGATTTCATCGACAATGTCGTTGCCCTTATCCCAAGTATCGGTCATATCCTCGGTCGAGCGACTATTCTTAGCTTGCCAACGGCCGAAGGCAACTGCGTTGGTTCGATCATCGTGGCCGGTAGTATAGAAAGTCGGCAGATGTTTCTTTCTACATTCGGCAAGTAGCTCGCCGATACGGTGAACGCCTTCCCAACCTTCGGCACCGCAGCTGTTGCGAAAACGTTTGATTGAATCGAGAATCGGCTCCGGCTTATCACCGACGAAGTTGTAATTAACATCGATCACCAAGACCGCAGGTCTCTGCCCGAACCCAGCGCGTTTACCGTAGCCGGATTTGGAGAAAACTTCTTTGTCTCTAACCGTTAGTATATCGTCCCAACTTGCCATTCTTGCGCCTCCTAGGCCGGGATATTTACCCGGCCAGATCATAACAAACGGTTGCCTTTGTCAACCATCTTTTCGTTCATGCCTGGGCAAAGCCATTGACGCTTTGAGAAAGTTTCCTTTATAACCAACGAGTCCGATTCTCGTTGTATAGGATTGAACAGTGGCTATGAAAACCTTCTTGCGAAGCCTGTTGGGCCTTTACCTGCTTGCCGTATTAAACGCTTGCGCCATCCCACGGTGGACGGACGGCGAAGTTCCATTTGTACCGACGCCAGTTGGGGTGGTCGATAGGATGTTGGAGATGGCGCGGGTGACCCCCGCGGACGTGATCTACGATCTCGGCAGCGGGGACGGCGTGATTATCATTCGCGCGGCCCAAAAGTTTGGGGCTCGAGGAGTTGGCATCGAGATCGATGCTGATCTTGTGCGTAAAGCTCAAGCCAATGCATTTAGAGAGAAGGTCGAGCATCTCACGGAGTTCCGTGTGCAGGATGCGCTGTCAGTGGATGTGTCTGAAGCAACGGTTGTAACGCTATACATGTTACCGGAATTCAACGCCAAGTTGCGGCCGATTCTCGACCGACAGTTAAAACCCGGCGCAAGAGTCATATCGCATGATTTTCCTGTGGAGGGTTGGGTGCCCGATCGCACGGAGCGGGTCAACGGCGACTTTCTTCACGATCACACAATTCTATTATTTGAGATCCGGTGATAAGCCGTATTAGGAGTCGTACGAAGTGCAATTTAACCTGAATAAGTTGACGTAGCGGTGTTCTGGATGTCCGGATCCTCGAAAACAACTGCTGAATGCGTAATCGGGCACGGCCCTCGATATTGTTACTAATCAGGTTCGCAATTGATTGTAAGTCGCCACGTCTATTCGCGAGCAGTCGTCCTGACTGTCGGCATGATGGGCTACCTAATATTCATTTCGTTGGCGTTCCAGTCGTTGAATAGTCTGCCGGTTTCGGGTGATTTCAGCCTGATTTCTTTGAATTTGCTGTTGCTGCTGGTAATTGGTGATCTCCTGACCTTGCAGTTGGTCTCCCACCAGCGCGCCGGCGCCAAGGCCGAAGGCTCCGCCGATTGCTGCTCCGGCACCCGGATGGCCAACAGCGGCGCCGATGATCCCCCCTGTCGCGGCGCCGCCAAGCGCTCCGATTCCAGCCCCCTTTTCACGTGTGGACAAGGAGCCACCTGCACAGCCGGTCACTAACATTGTTCCGGCCAAAACCAAAATTTTGACACTCCCAAAAGATGTTTTCGCTGTATGCATAATCTTTTTCCTTTCTGTATCATGAGCGTCCTAAAAACGTTTGCTAGCTTTGCCGCTTCCTTTATTTTTCCGATCGGTTTGTTTCGGAGCGGTCGATGAGCGATCCCGGCCGTGTATACCGTCACTTTCATCGGAGCGCACCCAGCCACGGGCCGGGTCTGCCGACCACTGCGGGTCTTGGTTTGCGGTTTGTTTGCTACTGTGCTTGGTGGAAGCCGTGCCAGGCTGCTTATGCGGATTTTTCCCTTTGCCAGCAGCAAGGACGGAGCTTGTTACGTTGGCCAGTAGCAGATTTGCGATTGTTAGCACCGCTATGTAGCTGGCTACCTTCATAAAACATTTGATTAAGCTTTTTTTGCTTCCATCGTGCTCATGGTCACAGCTGCGATAGCGTGCGCGGCTGCTGACGGCTGAGCGAGTTTGTTCATATCAATTTTTTCGATGTTGTCGCTAAAGCAACGAACGATCGCATTAAGTAACCCCATAACTTCAATAAAATGGTCTGATTGCATAACGAATCCTCCTTAAGCTCTCGGGAGCCCTGTCAACGCAACTCAAATGCCACTATAAAGAATATTATAGATCAGCTATTTACGGTCTTCGCCATGTTGTCGGGGAGCGGTAAAAAAGCGGTAAAAAAGTCATGGTCAGTGATCAAGCAAACCCGGCTGATAATAGCCACTGCCGAAGCCGATCCTTCACAACTATCCAACAGTATTCTCTTTCACACCCTCAGCCGCACGCAGCAGGGAGTATCACCGCTGGCGACGACGGCCAAAATGCAGGGTTTCGAACTTCGGAAGAGTTTTATGCTTTGCCGTAGAGCACGAGCTTGGCGCTCAGTGTTTTCGGGGTAATACCGAGTAGGCGCGCAGCTTGGGTTTTGTTGCCTTCGCTCGCGGCTAATGCCTTTTCAATTGCATGACGTTCGGCTTCTGCCAGAGACATAGGTGCCAATTCAGATTTTTCTTCGACCACCGCTTTGAGGCAGAACTGCTCAAAATCTCTGGCCGTCAGAGTCGGGCCGGGGGATAAGACCGAGAGACGTTCCATGGCATTGCGTAACTCTCGCACGTTGCCAGGCCAGGAGTGAGATTGCAGTGCAGTTGTGTAATCCCCCGCCCACTCTGGTACCGACCGATGGTATTTCGTGGCGAAGAATTCCAGAAAATAATTTGCGAGCAGCGGGATATCCTCGCTACGTTGCCGCAGCGGCGGTAGTTCAAGATGAAAAACGCTCAGTCGATAAAAGAGATCCTGCCGCAGTTTGCTGTCTTTAACCGCGCTTGCGGGCTCGCGATTGGTGGCTGCCACTACTCTGACCGACACAGAAATATTTGCATTGCCGCCGATGCGCCGCACCTGCCGTTCTTCCAGAACTCGAAGAAATTTGGCCTGGACCTCCATCGGCATCTCAGTAATCTCATCGAGAAAGAGGGTGCCGCCGTCAGTTTGTTCGAAACAACCCGGGTGTCGTTCAATGGCATTGGTAAAGGCGCCTTTCTCGTGGCCGAAAAGTTCGCTTTCCATCAGTGTTGCCGAAATGGCTGCGCAGTTAAGCGCAAAAAAAGTAGCCTCACGCCTCGGTGAAAGGTCGTGCAATGTTTGGGCGACGAGTTCTTTGCCGGTGCCGCTCTCGCCGCTGATTAAAACCGACGCATCAGTGGCGGCAATCTGGCTGATTTGCTGGTAGAGCTGGCGCATGGGCGTGGATTTGCCGATGAGCGAGCCGTAAGAACCCAACGGCGACTCGAGTTTGCGGCGTAGTGCAACGGCTTCGCGAGCAAGCGCAACCTGCTTCAGAGCCTTCTCAAGCGTGATTCGCAGTCGCTCGGGCTCGAGCGGCTTAGGTAAATAGTCATAGGCACCGAGCTTGATGGCTTGCACTGCGGTATCCACGGTCGCCTGACCAGTGACAAAGACAACCGCCATTTGTCGCACCCGTTCTCCCAAAGATTCGACGAATTGAAGTCCACTCATGCCAGGCATCATGAGATCGGTGACGATGGCATGGGGTAATTCTTTATCGCAGCTTTTCAGGGCGGCAGCTCCGTCGGCAGCATCGAAAGTATTGTAGCCCCAGCTTTGAAGCAGCGCCGTCAAGCCTTCGCGGGTGGCGGAGTCATCATCCACTACAAGAACAATGGCGCGCGGGCGAGCCATAATCAGCTAGGCTCCAGCGGAAGAATCAAGCGAAAGGTAGCGCCATGACCGTTGCCCTGATAAGTCAACGATCCGCCGTGCGCTTCGACGATCAATTGGCTTAGCGGCAACCCGATACCACTGCCCGAGATTTTTGTCGTTTTGCCAAATTCGAAAAGCTCCGGTTCTTGCTCCGGTGAGACTCCGGGTCCAGCATCGTTGATATCCACCATTACTCGAGAGTCATCCTTCTCTGCCATAACGCGGATCTCGCCTCCGTCCGGCTGCGCCTCCAAGGCATTGCGCAGCAGATTATCGAAGGCTTGGCGCAATCGAGTCGCATCTCCTTGGATTTGCCATGGCCCTTGAAGCGTTTCCTGGACAAGCCTGATGTTTTGGGCTGCGCAAGCTGACCCGATCGCTTCCAAGCTAGTCCTTAGAACTTCGGCTAGATCCACCGGTTTATGTTCCATAGTCACTGGAGCGGAATAATCTGTGAAATCTCGTATCAGCCGATTCACTTGGCGCAGGCTCGAATCAAGCGCGGCAATGGAACGGTGCTGCTGATCGATTGCACCATTTGGCTCTTCGGTAGATTGCGCCGGTCTGCGCAGGAGTTCGAGATGAATGGCCAAGGCGTTCAGCGGCGTTCGGACTTCGTGCGCCAGGGTGCGCGCGGCGAGCGCCAACCGTTGTGCAGGTGCGGGTGCGGCAACCTTCTTCCGCTGCTTCATCACCAGACGATCGATAAGATCCAAGCTAGTGCCGACTTCGTCCTCTCTGGCATACTCGGGACGAGCGGCGTAAGTTCCCGCTTCCGCTTGTCGCAGAGTTTCGCTGATAATGCTAAACCGGCGCGTATAAAGCGCGGTGGTAAGAAATGCGCTAAGCAGGGCGATGCCGCCACCCAACGCAAATAGTAGAGTTAGCTGTCGCCACATGCCGGTCAGAAGCTCAGTCCAGTCGGCTGGATTGATCCATAAGCGCAATCCGCCTGGGCCACGCGCCCCCTCCGGCATCTGCAACGGCACCATTACATCGTAATAGGTTGCTTTGCCTTGACGTCGGGAATTGATCAAGGTAACCCCGCGACGCAACGCTTCATGGAACTGCGCATCTCTATATGCTTCCGTGTCTTCCTGTCCCGCTGAGCTATAAAGGACCATTCCCTCGGCATTCAGGACCCACATCGCCTCGATACTACCGCTTCGATCGACGTAAGCGCGCATG
Organism: Deltaproteobacteria bacterium; assembly: GCA_021323355.1. Classification (GTDB taxonomy): domain Bacteria; phylum Desulfobacterota; class Binatia; order UBA9968; family UBA9968; genus WHTF01. The sequence goes on along the minus strand of JAJONK010000032.1, from coordinate 10,198 downwards.
AGTCCTTTCACTTCCTCATGGCGCGATGGCCTGCGGACAGTGGTTTGTTGCCGGTTTGCGCTGCTTTTGCCGGGGAATATATTTCCCAGAAAACTCCAAAACGAGGATGATTGCGTTCGCGACGGGCCGGTTTGGACGATAACCGGACGTTGTTTCAGGCTATCGGCTAAGGCGATTTCCACCTGGCGCGCCATCAGCAGTGCCGTTTGTAGTGTGGCCTCGGTAGTAAGCCGTTGCGCGATCAGCCAGACACCCGCAGCGAACAGACCCGATATGATGAGTATGGTACCCAGAAAAACCGCTATTTGCTGCTGCCGCAAACTCATGCCGGCGCAGGATAACAGATCGTCCAAAGCCAGCAAAGTTGAACTGCTGGCCGAACTTGCGCCTCTAGCACCTTTGCTGCATAGTTAATTCCTATGCTGGTGGATGCTTTAAATCGGCCGATCAAAGATCTCAGAATATCAGTGACTGACAGATGTAACTTTCGTTGCAGCTACTGCATGCCGCTGGATGAATACGATTGGATCCATAAGAAGGAGATTCTCACTTTCGAAGAAATCTCACGGTTGGCAACCCTATTTGTCCGACTCGGGGTCGAAAAGATCCGTCTCACCGGTGGCGAACCCCTGGTCAGGCAGAATCTCGATAGGCTAGTGGCCAAGCTTTCCTCAATTGGCGGGCTTAAAGACTTGTGCCTGACTACGAACGGGGCTCTGCTTGCCGAAAAAGTCTCAGCACTTAAAGCATCCGGTCTGAAGCGCGTCAACATCAGCGTTGACTCGCTGAACCCCGAGAAGTTCAGACAAATGACTAAGCGCGGCGACTTGAGCAAGGTCTTGGAGGGCATTTTTGCGGCTAAGCAGCATGGCCTTCATCCGATAAAACTGAATGCGGTGATCGAAAAAGGCTTAAATGAAGATGACATCTTGAGCCTGGTCGAGTTCTCACGTGACAACGGCTTTGCCCTGCGTTTCATCGAATATATGGACGTCGGCAATTCCAACGACTGGACATCCGGAAAACTCGTCTCAAAAAAAGAGATCATTGACAAGATAAACGCTCAATATCCGCTAAAGGAAGTTGGACGCGCCGGAGGAAGCGCACCTTCGGTGGATTATGAGTTTATCGATGGCCGCGGGGATGTCGGTGTGATTGCTTCGGTAACCGAGCCGTTCTGCTCGAGCTGCACACGTGTGCGGCTCACCGCGGATGGGAAAATTGTAACATGCCTATTTTCTGGCATCGGTCACGATGTCAAAGGATTGTTACGCGGCGGCGCAACGGACGAGGAGATTAGCAAATTTATTGTCTCAATCTGGGAGAAGCGGGCCGACCGTTATTCGGCCGAACGGTTGGAAGCTCTTCGGTCGGCCAACTACGACCCTAAGAATCACAAGAAAATCGAGATGATCTCGTTAGGCGGCTAAGGAATCAGTCTTAGTATCGTGGGGTAGCCATGCCCCGTCCTCCACTCCGCCTCGCCGCTCAGGCGAAGGTTTGCAACTCACATAGTCCTGTGTTTCCTATCGCCAAGTAAAATCGTCGCGCTACTCTTCCTTGCGCCAATTAGCTGACGGCAGTAGCAGCGAGCCGGACTAAAATCAGGTAATTATCTCGCGCGCAACTCAGCTGGACAAAGACGATGCCCCGTGGAAGAATTCCCCCTCAAGCGGAGTTTTTGAAGGAGAAGGATATGCTCAAAGTTATACCTGTTGAAGAAGCCGTGGGACTTCCACTCGCCCACGATATTACCGAGATCGTACCTGGAAAGCACAAGGGGCCGGCGTTTCGGAGGGGTCACATTGTACGTAAAGAAGATATCTCAAAGCTGCTCGATGTCGGCAAGCGAAATCTGTACGTTATGGAGCTCGATAGTGATGAGCTGCATGAGGAAGACGCGGCGCACAGATTGGCAAACGCAGCCGCTGGTCCCAATCTCAAGCTGGTCGGGCCGAGTGAAGGTAGAGTAAATTTAGTGGCCGAGATTTCCGGATTGTTGAAAATCGACTCTGATCTGCTCTATCGTCTCAATTCCCTGGGTGATCTGATGATGGCAACATTGCTGTCCGATCGTTATGTGAACAACGGCGATGTGGTGGCCGGTACACGAACAATCCCAGTCGTAGTGAAAGAAGAATTGATTCAGCGAGCTGAGGCTTTATGTAAAGATCATCCGATCGTAAGAATTTTGCCGATGCCGCCGCGGCGCATTCATCTGATCGTTACCGGCAGCGAAGTTTACACGGGGAGAATCCAAGACGGTTTTGAGCCTGTAGTTCGGCGGAAGGCTGCCGCAATGGGATCTGATTTGGCCGATAAGCAAGTTGCCAATGACGATCCCGATCAAATTGCCAAGCTTATCCAAGAAGCCCAACGAAGGGGCGCAGAGATAATTCTGGTCAGCGGTGGAATGTCGGTCGATCCCGACGACAAAACACCAGAAGGTATCCGCCGCAGCGGCGCGACAATAGAATCTCACGGCTTTCCGGTGCTTCCAGGTTCGATGTTTTTAATGGCCTATTTAAACGGTACGCCGATTTTGGGATTGTCGGGCTGTGTCTTGCATGATCCGTTCAGCGCTTTTGATATCCTCCTCCCGCGCCTTTTGGCGGGAGATAAGATAACCCGGCCGGACATCATGGCGATGGGCCACGGCGGGCTGCAGAAGAAACACGACCATTAAGGATGGAGGAAACGATGGAGATACTAAAAACCCTGAAAGACCGTTGCGACCCGCGTTATGCGGCGTTGATTGTGGTCGATGTCCAAAATGATTTCGTTAGCCCGGAAGGGAGCGCGGGCAAGCGCGGCGACGATGTCGGCGCGGCAATGGCTATGATACCGAACCTGACGGGTCTTATCGATCAAGCTCGAAAAGTAGGTCTTACAGTCTTATATATAAGAACCACACACAGCGATTGGACCGACACGCCGTCCTGGATTTATCGCACATCGCAAAAAAGCGGTTTGAGTACTTGCCGCGAAGGAACTTGGGGTGCGGAATTTTATGATGGAATTGCGCCGCTTCCGAGTGAGAGAGTCGTGATCAAGCACCGCTACAGCGCCTTTATCAACACGGATCTGAACACCGTGTTGAAAGCCCGTGGTATTCAAAGCATTCTGGTTTGCGGCGTGGCGACCAATGTTTGCGTCGAAACCACCGCGCGAGACGGTTATATGTACGATTATTACGTGACGATGATCGATGATTGCTCCGCTGCTTACGATGCCAAGCTACACATGAGTACACTAGAGAACATTCGACGCCATTTCGGCCTCGTGGCTTCGTCACACCAAATTATTGAATCGTGGAGTGGACTGCCCGTGAAACGAGCAATGGGCGTATAGTGGGGTCAGATTGCAAAAAAAGCCTGGCGCGGATTGATCGGCCAGGCTTTTTTGGTTCGGGTGCGCAACGCTCCGCTTACTTCATCATCTCTGCATTGAGCTGATCTAACGCTTCTAGCGGAGGCTGAAGATCGGCCTGGGTTAGCTCCGACAACGGAATGTCGCACAGGTTCAATTCCTCGGCGAATTCTTTTCGATGCGGGTTGTAGTAAATCAAACCGGTCAAGAATTTTCCTTCGGCAATGGCTGCATGAATCGCTTGTATTGCTTGCGCTTTGTTGGTTGGGTCATAGTCTTTGCCTAACTTGTGCAAGATAATCCGTGAGCCGTCGTGCAAAGACACTTCGTGATCAGTGCCTTCATCATAGTCAGCTTCAATATTCTCAAAGGGAGGAATGAAGTCCAGGTCGTGAATGGGGTCGAGGTGACCTTTGACATATTTGAGGCTCTTGGTCGACCCTTCGTGGTTGTTAAACGTCACGCACGGGCTGATGACGTCCAGAATGGCGCTTCCTTTATGATGTAGAGAGCCTTGGACCAAAGGAGTTAACTGCTTGCGGTCCCCGGAGAAACTTCGCGCGACATAGGTCGCTCCGAGGGTGATTGCCAATTCCGCAAGATCGATCGCCGGTATGTCATTGACTTTGCCGCCCTTCATTACCGACCCGACATCAGCGGTGGCCGAAAACTGGCCTTTGGTCAGGCCATAGACACCATTGTTCTCGATAATATAGGTGATGTTAACGTTGCGCCGCATCATATGACAAAAATTTCCCAAGCCGATGGCCGAAGTATCGCCATCGCCGGATACGCCAATAGGCATCAGCGTGTGGTTTGCCAAATTAGCTCCGGTCGCCACCGCTGACATTCTGCCGTGTACGGCATTGAAACCAAACGATTGACTGAGAAAGTATGCCGGGGTCTTCGATGAACAACCGATGCCGCTCAACTTAACGACTTTTCGCGGATCGATGCTGCTCTCATAATAAGCCCGTATCACCGATGCTGAGATCGCGTCATGACCGCAGCCGCGGCACATGGTAGATGGCGCGCCTTCATAGTCTTTTTCTGACAAGTTAATACGATTGAGTTTTGCTTCTGCCATTTCTCTGTCCTTATTGTAAGATTAAGCGGTTTTTGGCTGCGCCAACTGAGCGGCGTCAAAAATCTGTTTAACGACTTCGCCGGCAGCCATGGGCAAGCCATTGTAAACGAGAATGCTTGTGAGCTTAGATCCTAGATCCGGATTTTCATCTTTGATGATCGCTGCCATTTGACCGTCCCGGTTCTGCTCAACAAGATAGATGGTGTCATGTTCAACCAAAAAATCTCTAACCTCGCTGGTCAAAGGCAACGCACGGATCAACATATGGTTGGTTTTCAATCCTGCCGCCTTGAGCCGGTCACGCGCTTCGCGAACGGGTTCGTAGCTCGAACCATAACAAATGATGCCGGTTTTAACGCCCCTATCCTTTTCTACAATAGGTTTGGGAACAAACTTTCTGGCGGTCTCGAACTTCTTCCGTAGCCGGTCGAGAATATACTTATAGTCAGTCTCATCCTCAGAATATCTCGCGTCGGCGTCGTGGCCAGAGCCTCGGGTAAAGTAAGATGCCATCCGATTGGGATTTCCCGGAACCGTTCTGTAAGGGATTCCATCGCCGTCTTGATCAAAGTAACGGCGAAACTTTTTACCGGCCTTTGACCATTCGTCCAGTTGCTCCGCGCTGAGCCGTTTGCCGTAATCAAAAGGCTCCGGCTGCAGTTTCAGCGGTTCAGACGGCCAGAGATTCATGCCCAAGTCTAGATCCATGGCGACGAAGATCGGTGTTTGAAATCGATCGGCGTAATTAAAACTCTGCCGGGCAAAATCGAAGCAAGAATTCATATCGTGGGGGATCAAAATCACATGGCGAGTGTCACCATGGGACGCCCCGTACATCAACGAGATATCGGCTTGCTGCGTTCGTGTCGGTAATCCGGTTGATGGACCTCCGCGCTGGACGATGAAGAATACGCAGGGAATTTCGGCATAATAAGCCAGACCTATAGTCTCATTCATGAGCGAAAGCCCGGGTCCTGACGTGGATGTCATCGCCCGTGCCCCCGACCAACCGGCTCCGGCGATCATGCCAGCCGAAGCAATTTCGTCTTCGGCCTGGACAATAGCATAAGTTTTTTTACCGTCCTTGGGCTTACGTAGTTTCGGCAGGTAGAACTCCATTGCTTCGGCTAACGAGCTAGACGGAGTAATCGGATACCAGCAGATGACCGAAGCCCCGCCGTAGATCGCGCCCAAGGCTGCGACCGTGTTACCCTCGGTAATAATTTTGCCCTTGTTGCCGTTCGGTATCACCTCCAACCGAGCGATATTCTGCGAGAAGCCCTTCTCTTTCATATATTGATAGCCAGCATCGATACAGATGAGGTTGGATTCGATCACGGCGGGTTTTTTCCCGAAGGTGTCTTCGAGCACGGCTTTGATAACTTCCATGTCAATGCCAAACAGGTAGGCCAAGGCGCCGACATAGAGCATGTTTCGCTGCTTTGCCCGCAGCGGCGAGGCGGGTACTAATTTGGCCACAAGCTTATTCGCCGGGAAGCCGACGTATTGCACGCCCTCTCGCTTTAGTTGGGCGGGCAGCGGGTTGGAATCGTCGTAAAGAATCAAACCGCCGTCGCGCACCCGGTAGATGTCTTTCGCAGCGGTGGCATCGTTGAACATGACCATTACGTCAATGTCGTCTTTGCGGCTCAGGTAACCCTCTGCGGAAGCTCGAATCTGATACCACGTCGGTAAACCCTGTATGTTGGAAGGGAACATGTTCTTCGATGAACAGGGTATGCCCATTTTAAAGATCGCTTTGAACAGAATATTGTTCGAGGAAGCACTCCCGGAACCGTTCTCAGTTGCGACACAGATATTAAGGTCATTGATAGATGGTGTCTCCAAAATGCAGCCTCCTTATTATGCCTTAGCAACCTAATAAGCGTATCATATTCGTGTGGAAAGACAACGTGTTAGAGTCTTATCCGGGCGTATAATGGTCGTCTGATTGCCAAAAATTAGCGACCTCTTTCCAACTCTGGCGGACGTTTTCGTCAATATTAAATGCTCTTGCGTAACGGAGAACATCCGGCATAGAAACAATCCCCAATAGCTCCTCGCGATCTCCTTTAACTGGCATATTGCGAATGTCCCGACGGTACATCTCCGCCAAAACATCGCCGATGTGAGTGGTTCGTGGCATAGAGATCAGGGGTGCCGTCATGACTTCGCGCACGGGAGTTTTGGTGATGTCTGGTACTTTATTGATCACTCGTTTCAGTAGGTCACGCTCGGTGAAGATTCCTTTGGTTCGTTGCTCTTGCGTCACCACCACTGCGCTTGAGTTCTTGTTCATCATAAGTTCGGTGCTTTCGGAGATTGACCGCTCCTCGTCAACAGTCAGGACCTGACCCGACATGATTTCTCCAACAGTTCGAGTTTCGCTGAGACCTTGCCCTAGCTCCACCGCAATCTTCAAGATGCGCCGCATAGAAACAATGCCAACGATAGTTCCACGTCTTCCGCGCACGAGCAGATGACGAAAATTGCCCTGATACATCCTGCCGAGAGCCTCGAGAATATGGGTCTCCTCTGCAACGGCTTGAATCGGCGACGTCATGACTTCTCGAATGCTGGTCTGCTGCAGATCGGTTCCCTTATTAGCGACTCGCTTCAACACATCCTTTTCGGTAAATATTCCTACCGGAACGTCAGCGTCGGTGATGATCACCCGACCGATGTCAGCAGTCACCATGATTTCAACGACCCGGGAAATCGTTTCAGTGATTCTGGCCGAGGTCAATTGTGTGGTCATGATTTCTTTGACCTGATTACTAAGCATAGCGCACCTCCTCTGGGTGGATGAGAGTTGCTACGATAAACCTATAACGATCCTGCTGGGCAATATAACACTTCTTTGCGCTTTGAAGCACCATGATTCAGAGTTCAGTGATATCTCATTGACGGCATAGGATTGCGAGTGGATATCGGAGCGTGTTAGATTTATTCATTCCCAGGGAGGCAAGAAGATCATGAGCCGCAGGGAAACCGAATCGGATCACGGCCTAGCTACCGAGACCAAAAAAAAGTTAAAAAAGCCCCCCCTTTATAAAGTTTTGCTGCACAACGATGACTATACTACAAAGGAATTCGTGGTGCAGGTCCTCCAATATGTTTTCCATAAAGAATCGACAGAGGCCGTCCAGATCATGCTCCACGTTCATAAGAAAGGTATTGGGGTGGCGGGAGTCTACACTTACGAAATCGCCGAAACCAAGGTTACTCTGGTCGAGAATTTGGCGCGCCAGCATGAGTACCCGCTAAAGTGCACGATGGAAGAGGCTTAATATGATTAGTAAAGAATTAGAGAGCACGCTCAATATCGCATTGAAAGAAGCTAAACGGCGCAGGCACGAATACGTCTCTTTGGAGCATCTGCTTTATGCCTTGCTTCAGGACAAGGATGCCAGTCGAGCCATCATTAATTGCGGCGGTGATATCGATCGGCTCAGGAAGTCCCTCGACGAGTTTTTCAACGGACAAATGGATGCTCTCCCGGAAGGCGTGGACCAAGAGCCGCACCAAACGCTCGGTTTTCACCGGATTTTGCAGAGAGCGGTTATCCATGCTCAATCGGCTGAGAAAAAGGAAATCAATGGGGGCAACCTACTTATTGCGATGTTCCGTGAACCGGATTCTTATGCCGTTTATCTACTGGAGGAGCAAGGTATTACCCGCTTCGATGTTGTCAACTACGTTTCTCACGGGATATCCAAGACCGCAGCAGAAGAACCGGCCCAAACTGAAGAGGAGCAGGGAGAAGAAGAGAAACCAGGCAAGCGACAGAACCCGTTGAAAGCTTTCGCTGTGGACCTGGTGGAGAAAGCGCGTCAGGGAAATATTGATCCCTTAATCGGCCGCGCTGACGAAATCGAACGCACCATTCATGTGCTATGCCGGCGTCGCAAGAATAACCCCATTTACGTCGGTGATCCTGGTGTTGGTAAGACAGCCCTCGCAGAAGGTCTGGCTTTGAAGATTCACGCCGGGGAAGTCCCGGAGACGCTGAAAACCTCCGTTATTTATTCCCTAGACATGGGTGCCTTATTGGCGGGTACGAAATTCCGCGGCGATTTTGAGGCGCGGTTGAAAGGCGTTCTGACAGGTTTGAAAAAGCAGCCTAATTCCATTCTCTTCATCGACGAAATCCACACTATAGTCGGGGCCGGTGCAACCAGCGGCGGCTCAATGGACGCTTCCAACATTCTCAAGCCTGCGCTGGCCTCCGGAGAACTTCGCTGTATTGGTTCAACTACGTACCATGATTATAAAAGCTATTTTGAGCGCGATCGAGCGCTGGCACGGCGGTTTCAAAAAATCGAAATCCCGGAGCCGAGCCAGGAAGAAGCATTCAAAATCCTCGAAGGCTTAAAACCGCATTACGAAAAACATCATGGTGTTCACTACAGCACGGCGGCCATTCGATCTGCAGTTCAGCTTTCGGCCAAGCACATCAATGACCGGCGTTTGCCGGATAAAGCCATCGACGTCATCGACGAAGTCGGCGCCGCCGTCAAGATTCTTCCAGTTGAGAAGCGCAAGAAGACGATCAGCCCCAGGGATATTGAGAAGATCGTAGCTAAAATCGCCAAGATCCCGCCGCGCAGTGTATCAACGTCCGATAAGGATCAATTGCAGAACTTGGAACGTGATTTAAAGCTGGTCGTCTTTGGTCAAGATACAGCAATCGAAATGCTCGCTAGCACTATCAAGTTGTCACGCTCCGGTTTGGGGCATCCGGAAAAGCCGATCGGGTGTTTTTTGTTTGCCGGACCTACTGGCGTGGGAAAAACCGAAGTCGCCAAACAGCTTGCCCATACGATGGGAATAGAGTTTATCCGCTTCGATATGAGCGAATACATGGAGAAGCACACCGTGTCTCGCCTGATCGGCGCCCCTCCCGGTTATGTCGGATTCGATCAGGGCGGACTTCTGACGGATGCGGTTAATCGAAATCCGTACGCAGTTTTGTTGCTCGATGAAATCGAAAAAGCGCATCCTGATTTGTTCAACATTCTGCTTCAGGTAATGGATCACGCTGCCCTCACAGACAACAATGGCAAAAAGGCCGATTTTCGTAACATCATTTTGATAATGACCACTAACGCTGGCGCCCGCGAAATGAGTGGCTCACCATTGGGTTTCGGGGTACGGTCGAATGCCGGCAAGGGAAAAGAAGCAGTCGAAAAGATGTTTAGCCCCGAGTTCCGTAACCGGTTGGACGCGATGATTAGCTTTAACTCTTTGAGCCGGGAAAATATCGAACGGGTGGTCGATAAGTTTATCATCGAACTGGATCACCAGCTCAACGATAGGAAAGTGTTCTTGAGCCTCACGGCGGCCGCCCGGCGCTGGTTCGCGGACAGAGGCTACGATCCAGCCTTTGGTGCGCGGCCAATGGCAAGATTGATTCAAAACGAGATCAAACGCGTTTTGGCGGACGAGATCTTGTTCGGCAAGCTCCAAAACGGCGGCAAGGTCAACATTGACGAGAGTGATGGCAAGCTGACGTTTACGTACTCTCCTCTGAGCACATAAGAGGTCGCCAAGCAACCGCAATACGCGGCTGCTTGACTTGACTCGCACCGCCCGATGCCCAATCTTATCATCGGCATTTTTCTTGTTCTTTTCATTGTAGAGTTTGTCCTTGAGTTCATCCTCAATGAGCTCAACATTCGCCAGGTTCAGAAGAGTAGAGCGGCGCAAGCCGTCCCGGAATTTTTTCAAGAGAAAATCAGC
>JAJONK010000031.1 GCA_021323355.1 Deltaproteobacteria bacterium | reverse complement strand
CACCGGCGTGCGCATCTACAAGTTGCCGCTGAGTCCTGAGAACGTTTTACGGGGATTGAAAGCCGCCGGCAAAGCATAAGCTGCGGCAACGATGTGACAAACGGATAGATCGCAACAGTTCACATCACAGTGATCTCAGTCCTTAGACGACGTGCTGCGGTTGATGTTACTGAGAGCCCGCTGCGTGGCGCGATAGCAAAATCAACCACCGGCAGCCGATGATCCGTAGGCTGCCCTGAAATCGGACAGCCGATTTAGGTAGATTAGACTCGCAGTCCTAATCTCTGATCTGCAAGATGACTTCGGTTTCTACCGGCGCTTCGTTGGCGAGAGAGGCAACTCCCACCGCGGCGCGGGCGTGCTGTCCTCGTTCCCCCCAAATCTCGATGAACAGATCGGACGCGCCATTCACCACTTGAGGCATCTTGGTAAAACCTGGAGCAACATTTACAAAGCCGAGTAGTTTGACAAAGCGCTCCACCCGATCGAGATCGCCCAGCGCCGACTTGATGATTGCCAGATGATTTAGAGCGCAATGACGCGCCATCTGGTAGGCTTGTTCCAAAGTTACCTGTTCGCCTACTTTGCCGGCGTATAGGTGCGGCTGGCCATTGAGCCTGCCGGTGTTGCCGCCGACGAACAAGAGATTACCGACTTGAACGCACGGAATGTAATGAGCCGCCGGTACCGGCGGCGCTGGCACTTCGATGCCAAGTTCTGCTAACTTCCTCTCAATCTCCATAATCATCTCCTCCTGCAAGTTTAGCAGCGATTCTATGCGAGAAACCAGCTGAACAACAAGCATTAGGTCGATCTTGTATAGCAGGAGAGCCGATGTCGAATGCTTGAATGGAGGTTTAGCAAGAGTGCATAAGATTAATATGTTCTTCTATCTTTTTTCCCTATCTCATCCCAGCCATCGCTTATTAAGATCTAGCAGCGCGGTCGATCAAGAATCAGCCGGCAGACCACGCCCGGGCCGCATATGATAGCTTTAACGCAGTGATCTCAGTTTCACGCCTTGCGCATACAAGAACGTTTCCTGCTTAGGATCTATTGATCCGCCGCCGGTTTGGCCAAGCTCGATTCGACGTAGCCAGGCTGCTTGCCTCGTTTTGACTCTACCTTTATCCAGCCTTTGTCTTCTTCGACGACGTTGATAATCGTCCCTTTTGAAACCTCCGCAACCACCGGATAATGAAGCCCGGGTCCGCTATGGAGCCGGGTATTTGCCAGTATTTCATACTTTCCGCCGACTGTTGGATCGCCGGTTGCGATCTCTTCGCCTTCACCCGGTTTGACGGAAGCCATTTCGATGAAGCCTGGAATGTTGCCTTTCTTTGACACGATCAGCACCCAGTCTCCATCTCTGCCGACCACGTGAACCTTCGCTCGAGGCGGCACTTCGCCAGTAGCTCTGAACTGCGGGCCCGGCCCGGTCCGGACTTTTGTGCTTGCAACGGTGATGTAAGGGCGGAGCTGTTTATTGATATCCGGGAGATCGTCAGGATTAGCGAGCTCCTCGCCGTTTCTGCAGCCGAAGACAGTTAGACAGACCATTGCGAACGACCATAAGATAATGTTGCTTCTTATCACGCTCATCGTGCTCCTCCGGTTTTTGGGTGAATGATTATAGCACGTTTTCGATCGAGTGACCGAATTAGCTGGCGCAGAAGACTCTAGATAGCGGTGCTAATGTATTTCTTTCCAAACCTTGGCAAGGCTTTCACCATAGACTGATAAATCCCATTCGCAGAAATAGCCGAATGGGGTGATTCGAACGTGATAGCCGCTTTGGTTGAGCCGGTCTCCGATACTCTGGATAAGCGGCTCGGCGAAGCCCGGATCTGCAGTGTCGCCGCCGAGATGAGTAAATGAATGGAGAACAATGTTTCTCAGATCCCGTTTGTTTGCCAGCCATTTGATATGTTTGACTGCTTTGCGCCTGATCGAGTCCAGATGTTGCTCCGGGGTATCGGCCGCTTCGGCTTGGACGAAAATAACTACCCCATCGGTTATTTCTTCTTCGGCTTCGAGATCCGGAACTTCGGGGAGGGTTTTAGAGTGAGTTTTCCAACGGAACCGTTTCGCTTGGAAACATAGAAGTCTCATGACGGACCCGTTTATCAATAGTAGTCTAAAAAGTTTTGTAGGACTTTCTTGCCTTCCTCGGCAAGTATCGATTCGGGATGAAACTGGACGCCTTCGACCGGCATTTTTTTGTGCCGCACCGCCATGATAACGCCGTCCGCAGTCTGTGCGCTTACGGTTAAATCGTCCGGCAGCTTCTGTCGATCAATTACCAATGAGTGATAACGCATTGCGGCAAACGGGTTTTTAATGCCGCGGAAAATGGTTTGCGAATCATGAGCTACTTCCGAGAGCTTGCCATGCATGATCGCCGGCGCTCGGACGATCTCACCGCCAAAAGCCGCTCCGATCGCCTGGTGGCCAAGGCAGACGCCTAATGTTGGGATTCGTGCGCTGAAGTGGCGGATTACGGCACAGGAAATCCCGGCTTCTTTAGGCGTGCAGGGACCGGGGGAAATAACGATCTTCTCTGGCCCTAGCTCGGCTATTTGGTCCAAACTGATTTTATCGTTCAGATAAACTTTTACATCCGCTCCGAGCTCGCCCAGGTAGTGGTACAGGTTGTAAGTAAATGAATCGTAATTGTCGATAAGCAGGATCATGCCTTGCTCCACTGTTCGGCGAGCTCCACGGCGCGAAACATCGCCCGCGCCTTATTCAGAGTCTCCTGATACTCCATGTCCGGATCGGAGTCGGCGACAATTCCAGCTCCCGCGTTGATGAATACTTTGCTGCCTTTCATCACAATCGTCCGAATGACGATGCAGGTATCCAGGTTGCCGTTATAGCCGAAGTATCCGATGGCGCCTGCGTATAGCCCGCGTCTCTCGGGCTCCAGCTCGCTAATGATCTGCATCGCGCGAATCTTGGGCGCTCCAGAAACCGTTCCCGCAGGGAAGGCCGAGACAAATAGATCAAATGGGCTCTTATCAGCCTCGAGCTTGCCGCGCACGTTGGAAACGATGTGAATGACATGAGAGTAGCGTTCGATGCCCATGAGCTCGTTGACTTCGACACTGCCGATCTGCGCGACGCGCCCGACGTCGTTTCGTCCCAGATCGACCAACATGATGTGCTCAGCGCGTTCTTTAGGGTCGCCAAGCAGGTCGGCTTCAAGCGTCTGTTCTTCTTCCGGTGTGGCGCCGCGCGGCCGGGTTCCGGCAATCGGCCGGAGCTCAATCATATCGCCGGTTAGTCGCACCATCGTTTCAGGCGACGAGCCGATGATCCGTAAATCCTCGAGCTCGAGATAGAACATGTACGGCGAAGGATTGATAAAGCGCAGAGCCCGATAAATTTCAAAGGCATCCGCAACCGTCTGAGTTTCGAGCCTCTGACATAGGACTGTTTGAATGATATCGCCCGCCTGGATGTATTCCTTGGCCTTAATAACCGCTTTCTGAAAACCGTCGCGGTTCAGATTGGAGTGAAACTGCTTCTGCGCTTTGCCATCGCTCAACTCACGAGGTTCGATTCCGCGTGGTTTCTTCTGCAGCGAGGAGATAATTTTGCGGATTCTCTCGCTCGCTTCCTCGTAGGCGGTTCGCAGATCAGTTCCTGTTTCTAAATGGATATTGTCGATGATCTTGATGGTATGTTTCAAGTTATCGAAAGCGATGAGAGTTTGAACGAACAGAAAGAAAATATCCGGCGCATCAAACGGACGGTGTTTGTTGTTGGCAATCCCGTGAAATTGCTCGACGGCATCGTAGGCGACGTAACCCAGGGCGCCACCGAAAAAGGGCGGGACACCCGGCACTGTAACCGGTCGATAATTCCCCACGAGCTGTTTCAGAGTATCGAGGGGCATTTCGGAGTCTAGTTTTCTTCTCTTACCCGCTTCGACGATTTCGACCTGCTTGCCTTGGCTTTTAAAAACAAGCCGGGGCCGGCTTCCCAAAAAAGAGTAACGCGCCCAACGTTCGCTACCTTCAACACTTTCGAGTAGAAAAGCGTAGCGATCGCGTTCGAGGCGCTTAAAGAATGAGAGCGGCGTTTCCAAGTCCATGAGCAGTTCCTGATAGACCGGAATCAGATTGCCTTGCTCCGCCAACCGGCAGAATTCTTCAAACGTCGGGTGAATCATAGGCTCACAAACAAAAAGGGCCATAAGCTAACCGCCTACGGCCCTCCTCAATGTTAGTAAACTGACTGGAATTAGCCACAGGCCGATCGGAGCGACTGCTGCCTGCGCCACCAGCTTTCAATCAAGACGGCAAATCCCGACCGCTCAGTCATGGCACGAGTGTGCCTTATTGTCTTATACCGGTCAAGACGAGCTGATAGGGAGGTCGACTTATCTGGATGCAGCCAGGATCAGCTTTTCGGCAAAGGCGGCTATCAGAGGCTTTTTTTGGCTTTCGTTGACAAGGTGCGGTTGGCGATATAGGTTAAAACGCTTTTTTGGAACGGCCCGTACCAGTGTATTTGGGGTTACCCATACACAGACTGAGGCAGGAGGAGATATGGTTCGCCGGGAGAAATCTAATTACGTAATTCAATCCGTATCGCACGCCCTCGATGTTCTCGAGCAGTTCAACGGAAATGTTGATGAGATAGGCGTAACTGAGTTGAGCAAACGATTGAAGCTCCACAAGAACAACGTTTTTCGTCTGCTGGCCACGCTTGAGGCGCGCGGTTACATCGAACAGAACAAAGTCTCGGAAAATTATCGCCTCGGCCTCAAGTGTCTGCAGCTTGGGCAAACGTTCATACACCAGATGGGTTTGTTGTTGCAGGCCCGCGCAACTCTAGAAGAGCTGGCGAAGTCAGCTAAAGAGAGTGCGTTCGTGGCGATTCGAAAAGGCGCGGGGATCGTGCCGCTGGACTTTGTCGAGCCGGCGCGGCCGGTGCGAGTTGTCTCGTTTCTCGGCTCGGTGCTGCCGCCGCATTGCACCGCGGTAGGTAAGGTATACCTTGCTTTTGAGTCCGATGGAGGTGTGTCGCTTGGCGATCTTGACCCTTTGAAGCGTTACAACGATAAAACGATTACCGATACCAGAGGGCTGGCTCAGCAGATCAAAGAAACCGGAGAGATCGGCTATGCCATCGACGACGGAGAGTTTATCAATGAGATCAGTTCGATCGCTGTCCCGGTCAGAGACTACACCAGGAGCCTGGTCGGCGCGCTGGCTATAGTGGGACCGAGTGATCGACTGACTCTGGAGAAGCTCCGAAACGATATCTCGCCTTTGATTCTTGATTCCGGACGCGATCTTTCAAGACGGTTGGGGTACGCCGGATGATTCGCTGATTGATAGGACTCCGCTGCACGCTCCTCGGAGGCTCCGCCCGTTGATTCATAAATACTGCTTCCTGTAGAGTCAACTTATTTACTCGACTCAGTTTCCTGCACTGGTTCGCCACATTTCGTGATGATTTACCAGCGCCGGGCTCAGTCAGGTCATCAGCTTCATTCAAATTCGATAAAGTAGACAGAGCCGGAGGTTAATAAGCGCTAATGCTTACGTCGCTCGAAAAAATACTTTTCCTTCTGTTGTTGGCGGCATCGTTCTACTACGGCGGGCGAAGATTTTACGACGTTTATCGAAGCATCGCTCGAGGCAAGCCGGATGGTCGCTTCGATCAGCTACCTAGGCGGGTCATCGATGCTGTGGTGAATGTTGTTCTTCAGCGCTCCGTCTTTCGGACGCGGCCCGTGGTTTCTTTCTTTCACGCTCTGGTTTTCTACGGATTCGTCTTTTATTTTTTGGTCAATTTAGTCGATGTGCTCGAGGGTTATGTAGCCTTGCACACCCGAAGCGGTCTGTGGAACGCATTTAATCTAACCGCCGATATCCTAACCGCGGCTGTATTGATCGGCATTATTAGTTTGGTGATCCGGCGTTTCTTTGTCCGCCCTAAAGATTTTGACTTTCCCGCGAACGTGCCGGTCCGAGAGGGAGTACGCAAAGGCATTCGCCGCGATTCGGCGATTGTTTCGGCTTTTATACTTTTCCATGTGGGCAGCCGGCTGATGTACAAAGCCTCCCAGGTTGCCCTCGAAGGCGTGGACCCCTGGCAACCCGTGAGCACGGCATTTGCGGCGCTATTTTCCGGGATGACTCCAGGCGCGCTCGAGATTTTCCATCATTTCTTTTGGTGGGGCGCTTTAGGGTCGATCCTGGTTTTTATTCCGTACTTCCCGCGCACCAAACACATTCATTTATTCATGGCGCCGATCAATTTAGCGCTACAGAAAAAGAATCCGGGTGTGCTGCAGCCCATGGATTTTGAGAATGAGGAAGTGTTCGGCGCATCCAAATTGGAGGAGTTCGCGTGGCCGCGCCTGATGGATGCGTACAGCTGCATCATGTGTAACCGCTGTCAGGATGTCTGTCCCGCGACCAACACCGGCAAGGCACTTAGCCCGGCAGCGATATTGATCAACGAACGATTCGAGCTTAACGATCTTTTCCCGAAGTTTGCTGCGGGGGCGGAGAGCCCGCGCCCTTTACTCGATTTCGCTCTCAATGAAGAGGCTGCCTGGGCGTGCACCACCTGCAACGCTTGTATCGAGGTTTGTCCGGTGGGCAATGAGCAAATGCTGCACATTATCGACGTTAGGCGTGAACGCGTGTTGAGCGCCGCCGAATTTCCCCACGGCCTTAAAAACACATTCAATCAGATGGAAAAGGCCGGAAACCCATGGGGAATTGCCGCGGAGGAGCGGCTGGTCTGGGCGAAGGACTTGCCCTTCCCGGTGCCGACGGTTGATCAGAATCCCGATCCTGAAGTGCTTTATTGGGTTGGCTGCGCGGTCTCGTTCGATCCTCGCGCACAGAAGATCGCGCGCAACATGGCGGAAATTCTCCATTCCGCCGGTTTAAATTGGGCAGTATTAGGCAAGACTGAAAAGTGCACGGGCGATACCGCTCGGCGCACGGGCAACGAATATCTGTTTGCCCAAATGGCCGACGAGAACGTTGCGGCGTTGAATGCTGTCAACGCGAAAGTCGTCGTCACGACTTGTCCGCACTGTTTTCACACAATTGGCAACGAATACCCGCAGTTTGGCGGCAACTACGTAGTAAGACATCACACCGAATTCATTAGCGAGTTGATCCGTAATGGCAAGCTCAAGATTGAGCCAAATTCTGCTACCGCGGTAACTTATCACGACCCTTGCTATCTCGGCCGTCACAATGGAATCTTCGAGCAGCCTCGTTCGCTGATCGAGATGACAGGCGCCGATCTCATTGAGCCTGAACGGACTCGTAACAATAGTTTTTGTTGCGGCGCCGGTGGCGGACAGTTCTGGAAAGATGAGGAGAGAGGCAAAGAGCGGGTGAGTACCAATCGGTTTCGTGAGCTCAAGCAAACCGGCGCGCAAACTGTCGCGACCGGTTGTCCATTTTGTCTGCGAATGCTTACCGAGGAGACAGCTAAAGAAGACGGCAGCGGGCCGGAGGTGTTCGATATTGCAGAACTGGTCACAAAAAGAATTCGTAAATAGAGCACGGTTCTGGATTAAGTATGCTGGAGCTTTAATATTGAGCTCAGCATTTTTATTAATTCCCATCGCTTGCAAGGCACAACCAAAAGTGACCATTGAAACCACTAAGGGTGAGGTTAGCTTTCAAGTTGAGATCGCCGCCACGCCTGAAAAGCGCGAGGTTGGCCTGATGTATCGGCGCGAGCTACCGCCCAATCACGGAATGTTGTTTATCTTTCCAGGCGAGAAAATCAATTCGTTCTGGATGAAGAACACGCCGATTCCTCTCGACATGATTTTCATTAGCCGCGCTCGCAAAATCGTCGGCATCGTCCATGAAACCGTGCCTTTTTCTTTAGATGGCCGTTCGGTGTCGGTTCCGAGTCAGTATGTACTCGAAATTAACGGCGGACTTTCACGCCGATACGGTTTTAAAGCCGGGGACGCGGTCAGGTTTGATGATGTCGCGGCGGAGACGGTGAGGGAATAGAACGGCGCCGAGCTGCGCCGTTCTATGAAAGGTTAGATCTCGTTGAAGAAGTAATCTCGAACCGGGCTCAGTTTGTCCTCGTAAGAGTCTGGGTACAAAAACCACATGGTTGCCGCCAAGCTACTGAATAGCGAATTGCCGTCCTGCGGCGTGAAGCAAGTGCCGATGATTTCGCGGTCTCCTCTCATCGCCAAGCTTTGAGTGACAATCACAGTTTGATTCAAGATACGGCCGAAGAGCCCGTGATCCCTGCCGAACGAGAAGACCGAAGCGGACGATTTTTTGTAGGTCATCGCGACCCTGCCGTTGGACTGCAATCGCCGCATCAATTGATCTTTGTCAATGCCGCGCCGTAACTTAAGGTCGAAATGAATTGTGTGCATATACTGAGTGTTTAGCTTGAGAGCCGAGGAATAGATATTCAGGTCCATGCCCAGGGTCTTGAACAGATAATGCGCGTCTCGGCCTTGATGAGTCCCGAACTCGGTATCATCGTGCTTGCCTGCTTCTGGCGCCGGGATGAAATCCCCTTCCTGACTGATGTCATTAGCGCGGCGCATACAGACAAAACGGCTCTCTTCCAAATTATCTTCTTTTTCCGGTCCTAATGCGATGGTGTCGATGAGAACGGCTAAGTTGTGAGTATTGCAGCTTACAACCTGGATGAACTGGTCTTCACCCTTGATCAAAGCCTTATCGTTGATCCCACGCGCATACATCTTGCCGAATCCGTACTCACTGCCTTGAGCGATGAAACCGCGCCCGTTGTCAGCGTACCTATTGTAAAGCTTCTCTTTGTTGTCGTTGCCGACCGGTGTGCAGTCGATAATTACGCTGGCGCGCTCAATGGCTTCCTCAGCTTCATAGGTCGGGGTCATGCCCATCTCGGCGAATTTTTGTCGCCGTTCTTTATCGACGCAAAGTTGCGCGCCTCGATTGCATAGGACCATGACCTTCGAACGGTCGGTGAGAAGCGGCGTCCGCTTGTGAAAAGTCACTTCATCTACACCGAACTGCTCCTTGAAGGTGCAGAGAATTCCGATCAGGGGTTCGCCGATAGTTCCGGTGCCGACCACATGAACGATTTTTTTCTGTGCCATTTGTCCTCGCGTAGAGCTTTGATGGAGCGAATTCTATCCCATACCGGTGGAACGATCAACCAAGTAGTTCAGGCCGTTTTTTGACAGAGTGGGTCAGTTCAATGCGTGGACAAATGTCTTTAAAGCGCGGGTTCGAGGTGGTACAAATCTTCTAGGGAGATCTAATATGGCAAATGAGATGGTTCCTGCGAAATCTTTTTTTGGGCAGAATTTTGGTATCGATTCTAAAGATCTGGACAAAGTTCTTGCGACTGCGCTTGCAAAGAAAGCCGACTATGCAGACCTTTATTTTGAATACCGCAAGAACGAAGGAATCAGTCTGGAGGAGGGACTGGTCAAAAATTGTTCTCAATCGTCTTCCAATGGGGTCGGCGTTAGGGTGCTGGCTGAGGCTAAGACAGGTTATGCCTTTACCGATGATATCACTATTGAAAAACTTGAAGTGGCCGCGCGCACGGCGCAGTACATCGCGCAAAACCCATCATCTCAGGTTCCGGCCCCGATCAACCAGCCTCAGGTCCCCGCTCATGATCTTTACCCAATCAAGACCTCTGTGACTGCTATTCCTCTCGACGCAAAAATTTCCTTGCTGTACGAGATCGACAAGTTCGCCCGTAGCTTGGATTCGCGCGTGAAGAACGTCTTTGTTTCGTTAGGAAGCGAGGACAAAGTCATGCTGGTGGCTTCATCGCAAGGAGCGGTGATAGGGGATGTTCAGCCACTCACGCGGCTAAACGTGACCGTTATTGTCGAAGAAAATGGCAATCGGCAAGTGGGCAGCTTCGGTGGCGGCGGCCGTGTCGAATATGATTTTTTTGTCGGCAATCGTGAGTACGAGCGCTATGCGCGGGAAGCGGTTCGGCAAGCAGTGCTCAATCTTAGCGCGCGAAGTGCGCCGGCGGGTACGATGGACGTGGTATTGGGGCCGGGGTGGCCGGGCATCTTGTTACACGAAGCCATTGGCCACGGTTTGGAGGGAGACTTCAATCGCAAGAAGACCTCGGCCTTCAGTGATCGAATCGGTCAAAGAGTAGCCTCCGAGTTATGCACCGTGGTTGACGATGGTACGATACCGTCGCGCCGTGGATCGATCAATGTCGATGATGAGGGCACGCCCACCAGTCGAACTGTTTTGATTGAGAACGGTATTCTCAAAGGCTATCTGCAGGATAGACTCAACGCCGGACTGATGAAAATGCCTTTGACCGGCAATGGACGCCGCGAGAGCTATGCCCACATTCCCATGCCGCGCATGACCAACACATTTATGCTGGCAGGGAAAGATGCTCCCGAGGACATCATCCGCTCAGTGAAGAAAGGGCTATACGCGGTTTCGTTCGGTGGCGGCCAGGTCGATATCACCAACGGCAAATTTGTTTTCTCCGCCAGCGAGGCTTATTTGATCGAAGACGGCAAAGTGACCGAGTCCGTGAAAGGCGCGACTCTGATCGGGAATGGCCCCGATGTGCTAACCCGAGTATCAATGGTCGGGACCGACCTGAAGTTAGATGAAGGGGTCGGCACTTGCGGCAAGGACGGGCAATCTGTGCCGGTGGGTGTGGGACTGCCGACCATCAAGATCGATGGTTTGACCGTCGGCGGTACCGCGACCCAGTGATTGACCCGGAATAGTTCAGGCAGTAAGCGGAAGGAAACATGGAACGACTCGATCTCAGTCAGCAATTGGCGCGCGAGGTTCTCGACACGGCGAAAGCCAAAGGAGCGACTCAAGGCGACATCGTCATGGTGGAGGGAGACTCTTTCTTTGTTACCGTTCGCCTTGGCGAAGTGGAGAAAATTAGCCAGGCTCAAGAAAAACGGCTGGGTTTGCGGTTGTTTTACGGCAATAGCTCCGCCTCTGCCTCAACTTCGGATATCTCAAGACAAGCAATCGACAAACTCCTTGAGGATACCATCAGTATGGCCCGGTTTACCGCTCAAGATCCGTTCAGCGGCTTGCCCGAGGCTTCATTGTTGGCTCGAAATATTCCCGACATGGACCTCTTCGATGATGCGGCGGGCTCAGTTTCTGTCGATGACAAAATCGCCATCGCGCTGGCGGCCGAGAAGGCGGCCATGGAATTCGATCCGCGCATTACCAACTCTGAAGGGGCGGAATTTTCCAACCAATCCGGTCGGGTTATCTACGCCAGCAGTCACGGATTCTGCGGCGAGTATCACGGATCGAATTTCGGTCATTCAGTCGCTCCGGTAGCGTCGCAAAATGGTTCGATGCAGAGAGACTATTGGTATTCGTCTAATCGAAAATTTGCCCGATTAGATTCGGCGGAGAGCGTTGGCAAAAGAGCCGCACAACGGGTATTGCGCCGTCTGGGCGCTCGTAAAATTAAAACTTGCGAAGTGCCGATTGTTTTCGATCCCGATATGGCGGCTTCGCTGTTGCGGAATCTGTCCTCGGCGTTGTCGGGATATTCTTTGTATAAAGGCGCATCCTTTCTAAACGGTCAGCTCGGCAACAAGATCGCGTCGGATCTAACCACGGTTTGGGATGATGGAACCATTCCCGGAGCGCTCGGCTCGAAACCATTTGACTCCGAAGGCTTGCCGATTACTAAAAAGGCTGTAGTTGAGAATGGGTTTTTGCGCAGCTATCTGCTCGACACTTACAGCGGCAAAAAGTTAAACATGGCTTCGACCGGAAATGCTTCTCGTTCGATAGGTGAACCACCGGGTGTGGCGCCCAACAACTTTTATCTTGCTCCCGGCAAGCAAGCGCCTGACGAGATTATCGGTTCTGTGAAACAGGGACTTTATTTAACCGAGACCATCGGCTTCGGTGTTAATCTCGTAACCGGCGATTACTCGCGCGGCGCCGCCGGCATCTGGATCGAAAACGGCGAGCTGGCGTATCCCGTCGAAGAGGTGACGATCGCGGGGAATCTCAAAGAGATGTTTCAAAATATCGAGATGATCGGCAACGATCTCGAAATGAGAGGCCGCATCGCCGCGCCTACCATTAAAATTTCTAAGATGACCGTGGCCGGAGAGTAAGTACCGTTCAACGGTTCCACATTCGAACGTTCAATCCGTACGCTGTCGCTCGGAATGATTTGAAGTAAACAAGCTCGGGACGGACACTGCTGCGTCCCGAGCTCTCGCAGTCTTAGCCTAGAACCGCGAACTTTGAACGTTGAACGGCTGTTAGCTTACTCTAAATCCCGCCTTCAAAACTGCGCGCAAAAAATCGTCAAGGTGAGACTGTTTGGGATCGAAATCAATCACCGCGACCCTGCGCTCCAAGCTGAAATCTAAACTCTGAACTCCAGGCAATGTGCCGAGTGCTTGGCGCAGCGCCGGCAAATCATCCGATTTTAAATCATCGATAGAGATGATCGCTGTTTTTGTTTCCATTTGCTCCACTTAGGCCATAGCTTGACAAAAGTTACTTCGATTCACAATTCAAATCGCGCCATGCGTGCACACTTTAGTTCTCATCTACGATTTTATTCAGCCATTTGGAATTTTCTTGACGTCGGGCGCAGTCGTATGAGATTAGTCGTCGTTAGTTCGTTTCAGCGAGTGACATCTTCCTAAAATATCTAACGGGAGGAGGGAACCTAACATGGCTTACGATGTCGAGAAACTTCTGAGTATGTCGCAAGCAGACCTCGACGACCTTTTCGGCAAATGTGCCGCGGGCGAGATTCCAAACGGCGAAGCGGATGGAACCGCGATCGTTGCGCCCGGGACAAAGTTCAGTTCGAACATCGCCAAGTTCATCAGTAACTTTGCCTGGCAAGGTAAAGTCTTCGATGCCGGCAAGGGAGTACTGAAAAACCGAATTCTTCCT
>JAJONK010000406.1 GCA_021323355.1 Deltaproteobacteria bacterium | reverse complement strand
TTTGCCGAAATCTTCGAGTGAGCAGTCGCTATGCGAGCACATCTCGCTGGTGCCATAAACTTCGCCGGCAATTTTGTAAAGCGCAATGCGCTCGCCGTTGATTCTGACGGCGAGGATCGAACCTTCATCGAGTTCCGAGTTCGCGATGGCTCTCTTGAATTCAGACATTCTTTTTCCTCGTGTTGCTCCAACCGGGCAGCAGAATGTGTTCAGCCAGGGATCAAGTCGAATTGGGTAAACACCGAGATAGACTTGTTTCACGCCAGCCACTCGGAATTCTCCGACACCGATGATGAACTTGGTCCGTCAGCGTGCGCTGGTAACTTCCCACCAATTGCGATTCAGGTCCGAGAAAATGAACCAAGCAACATCATTCGAACTTTGAATCGGGTCTAATGTGCTAAGTCCCAGCGTCTGGGCGGAATTCGAAAGCCAGTGGTGTGCCTCTTCGACTTCGGACGCTGATTCAAGCGCAAGAACAAAACGTTGCGCTCGAGTGGGCAGAATCGGTTCGGCGCGAAAAGGCAGATTGACAATGTACCAGGGACTTTCCGGATGTTTCACATAGATGGAGGAGGGCCACAGTTGGACAACCTCCAACCCGAGAACGTCCTCATAAAAACGCCGGGTGGCTTCTATGTCGTGAAACTGGACCGTGCCGTGCGTCAGCGCCTGAGGAATGTACCCGCGCCCTGGAAACTTCTGTTGGCTGATTGGAGTTTGCCAGTGAGGGCGCGTGGTTTTACCCATACCGGCTTCATCGGCTTTCTCGTAAGATTCGATCTCCCAGAAATTTCCTCCGGGTTCGAAAAAATGGACCGAGTACGCGTTATGGTTTTCTTTAGGTTGGATGATTTTGATCTTGTATTCTCTCTTCTTGCTTTGCAGGTATTCGTGCGCTTCATCGATCTCACGGTTGGTCGCGACACGCACGCCGTAGTGATGTTGGAAGGCCTTATCCGGACCATCGGCATCTGACTCGTGCGCGATCAGCTTCCAGTCGGTATTGGGATGCTTGAGAACGGTCTCGCCATCATTTCGCGCGACCACTTCAAGAGCCAGAAGGTCTTGCAGAATAGGCAAGGTTTGTTGCAGTGAGCGGCATTCATAATGGCCCGCCACTAGCCCGATCGGTTTAAACATGCTCCTTCTCCTTTCTGCGCTATCAACACATAAAACGGTTCTGATTGCACGTAACATAATCACAAGAGGCACCGCAACGACATACGTCCGGTGTTAGCCGGCCAATCGGCTAAACCCCCTGGTCGAGTGCGGCGAGTTGATTTACCTTGACGGATGATATGTTCCTAAATATTCTGCAAGCGCTTTACAACCGGTTTGTTTTCTGAGGTGGATTTGACGTATGAGCGGCGAAGTCTTGATGACGGTCCGTCATGCACCTTAGGCCGATTCCTATTCGTCATCGGGTCCTTTTATGAGTACTAAATTTCGAAACGAGCGAAGGCACAAAGTGAGGATGTTATCGGACCACCTTCGTTCATATGATGGACTATTATAGTCGGGCTTTCTCACCGATTGCGTTCTATAAAATTGAATTGACAGGTTGAGAAAAGTTTACCGACGCGATTCTCGAGACGCAGCCCAGGCCACTATTCTATTCAGATGCGAGGATATTTATGAACCATCTTCGACTCAGCACTTTGATGATACTCATGCTGATGCTTGCTCCGTTTGGCGATCAGGCACAAGCTCAGCCGGCCAGGAGCAACAGCCCGGCTTTCGATGAGAAAGCCGTGGCAGATTTCTATCGAGGAAAAACCATCAGAATCGTGATCGGCTCGGGCCCTGGGGGGACCTACGATATCTACTCGCGCCTAATCTCGCGTCACATGTCGCGATTTATTCCCGGCAATCCTACTCTGTTGGTTCAGCCCAGGGCGGGAGCCGGGGGCCTAATCGCCGCAAACGCGGTTTACAATGCTGAGCCCAAGGACGGCACTGTGATCGGCTCGTTCGGCGAAACCTTTCCTTTGCGGCAGGCGATTGGCGCGCCGGGCATTGAGTTTGATTCGGCAAGGTACCAGTGGATCGGCAGCGCGGTGAATACGGCGATCGCATGCGTCGGACGCACCGATTCCGCGGTGTCGTCATTTGACGATGTCACAGCCGGCAAACCCTTCACGGTCGGCACCATGGCGCCGGGCAGTACGATCTACGACACACCGGCGATCATCAATGCGGCTTTTGGAACACAGATGAAGCTGGTGCGGGGATTCGAAGGAGTTGCCAACATCGTCAACGCCGCCGAGTCCAAGGAAGTCGATGGTTATTGCGCAAGTTGGCTGGCGATGTTGACCACCGGCAGGCACCTTCAATTAATCCAGAGCGGCACACTAAAGCCGCTTCTGATCATGGGCGAAAAAACTCCGGATCATCCGCTTATGAAGGGAGTTCCCGCCGCTGAGACATTAGCTAAGACGGAGGAAGCGAAGTTACTGCTGCGCGCGATGCATGCCCCTTCGGAGATCACCAACCCGTACGTAGTTCATCCCGAGGTTCCCAGAGACCGGGTTGAAGCCTTGCGCAAGGGATTCTCAGCAACTTTTGCGGATCCGGAATTTATCTCGGACGCCAAGAAAAGCAAGATTGAATTTTCGCCAAGCAGCGGCGAACGTGTGACCGAAGTCGTTCAGAGCATTCTCAAAGCCCCGCCCGCGATACTAGCCAAGATGAAGAAAATTTTGGTTCAGTGAGCGAGTTGGTCTAAGCACAGCAAAAACTCTTTCGACATTATCTTGCGCACGGAATGAACTTGCGAACCAATCTCTGACTGCAACTTCCTGCTGCGATTTTCGATGCCCGCCGGAGAGCACGACAACAAGATCTACAGGCTCGAAAACCACTAGAACATCAACAAGTCGCAAACCATGGCGCCCGCTCCCTTCTACTTGCCGGGCAGAATTTTCCGCGCTGCGGATTCGAGATCTTACCTTTAGCTTCAGCATCGGGATGAATGCCAAAATCAATTATTTACTTCTTACGACAGCTTTGCTGGGAACATTTTTCTCTGGTACTGCGACAAGAATCGTCAGCATCTCGATGCCGACAATCGCCACAAGCTTGGCAACCGATCTGCTCGGCATTTCCTGGGCGCTGCTCTCTTATCAACTATCGAACATCGGCCTATCGATTGTTTTTGGCCGCCTCTCTGATCTCCGGGGCCGGGAAAAGATTTTTGCCTTAGGCTTTCTGGTATTTAGCGCCGGCTCGCTTTTGTGCGGCTTCTCCCAATCCCTTATTCAGCTCATAGTGTTTCGTTTTTTGCAGGGCATCGGCGGTGCGATGTTGCAGTCCTCCAGCCGGGCGTTGGCCGCAGAATCGGTTCCGGAGAACCTCGCTGGAAGAGCACAGGGCTATATGACAACCGCGCATCATGTCGGGTTTATCATCGGCCCAAGCATCGGCGGCCTGATGATCGACTACCTGAGCTGGCGTTGGAGTTTCTTCTTTCTGGTGCCGATCGGCATCTGCGGCATGCTCTTGACTTTGCTGAATGTAAAACAGCGTCCACTGGTTTTCC
>JAJONK010000405.1 GCA_021323355.1 Deltaproteobacteria bacterium | reverse complement strand
CAAGCTGATAAACAAGCTGGTTCAAGCGCCGCCGGAGGTGAAGAATACAATTCGAAAATACACCGAGAGCAAGTGATTTGAGAACGTTCTGTAGAGCCGGCTTACTCAGCTCCGGATAACGTAGTTTTCCGTTCCATCCAATCACGTTCGCTGATCCAGAGTTCGCCTTCACTGCCTTGGCAAAGCTGTTCGTATTCTCACGTCAGCGTAGGGACTGCCTCGGCTCTCACTCACAATTTTACG
Source organism: Deltaproteobacteria bacterium (assembly GCA_021323355.1). Lineage (GTDB taxonomy): Bacteria > Desulfobacterota > Binatia > UBA9968 > UBA9968 > WHTF01. The sequence continues at coordinate 3,924 of JAJONK010000405.1, read as the reverse complement.
GAAGCTGGCAGGCGTTGATCATCGAGCGCCATCGGTGAAGCGTCCTCGGTTGTCACCTGCAATGCACGAGTTTAGACAATCACCGCAAATCCCGGCGGAGAATCGCAATCTCCTCGCCATGGTATGAGACACGTTCGAGGACGTGCCAGCCTATGCGCACGAACAACGTTGCTGCGCGGCCGCTGCCGGCGTAGAGCTGCGCAAAGCCGAGCCGCTGTGCCGCCGCTTCAATCGCCGCTACCAGCTTGCGCCCGATGCCGCGGCGCCGAAGCTCCGGGCGCACATAGAACGCGGTGAGCCAAGGTCCCAAGTGCGGGTGCGTCGTAATCGAGTCGTAGCTCAATGTCGCAGTGCCGAGCACAATGCCGTCGCTGCCGTCGCGCAACGCGATCAGCGCCAGCGGCAGCGCTTCGCGCTGGAGCGAGAGCGCGAGATCGGCGGCGACATCGGCAGGCGTTCGCGCGCCATAGTATTCGTGATCTTGCGCGTGCAGGGCGGCGGCTAGCGCAACCACTTGATCCGCATGATCTGCGAGGTAGGCAAGTTCTATGTTATCCATGGATGCCGCTGCCCAGATACCTGAGCGGTAAGAAGTCGGCTCATCCCATAGATCGCGCTTGCGCTGTCAGCTGTACTTCTTGGCGGCCGCGTCCATAGCACCACTCGCCCTGGCGAGGTCGTCGGGTACCATGACCGGGTGGATCTCAATGCTCGCATTCAGCGCCAGGAACCACGGCTCGGCAATAGCGGGGATCTGTGAAGCGTCGTTCATCTCAAGGAAAAGAAACGCTGTCCGTTGGCCATTGTCGTCAGCGAAATACACCGCCTCGGGCTTCAAATCCGATAGTATGGACTGGATAGTTGAGCCGAGTTTGCCGGCTCTTGCGGCCTGATTCCCAGCCTCGACCGGGATGTTCACCTTTACTAGAAATCGCATAGATATCTCCTTCGAATTAAACAGTCACAAAGCCAATATTCGCTAAATAAGAAATCTTTGGAGTGTCGCCTGTAAAGCGGGGGCGTCGGGTCCTCTGAGTGTGTATGGGTGTATGCGGTGTTTGGCGATGGCGCGGAAATAGCGCTCGACTTGTTGATCTTGAGAGATCAGCAAAACGTTGCGTCCAAGCGTATGCGCTATTCCGAGTTCAAGCACGACGTTGGCATTTAATCCGGTGAGATCAACTACGACATGGGTGGCACGGCAAATTTCATCCCAGATGGAACGCAGAATGTCCGGAGCCAAGACTCCATCGCCGCGGATATATTCAATTTGCGAACCGCACGCATCTCCAACCAGGCGTCTCGTGCTGTTCGCCCATGTCGGGCCAAAGGCGGTCACGTGAAAGCAACGTCTATTAGACGCGTCTGGATACTGACCCGGCCAGGCCGGCAGCAGGATCTGCAAAGCTTCGGCGCCGAGAAAGCCGCATGTCGAGGTGATGAGATATCGCGTTTTGATCGGATCCGCCGTGGCCTCGTCATCCAGGGTCTCAAGGGACATGCGCACGTGAGGACTCGGGTGCCCCGCAAATCGATCACGCAAATACTTTATCGACGACTTCACCGAACTACCGGCGGCGCCTCTCTGCAACCCGTACAGCGCCCGGTCGAAGGCGGCAGACAACATTGCAACATCGCTATCATCGTTTTTAAGACACACCGGTTCGATGTCGAGATCGAATGGCAGGTCTTGACCATCGATTGCGACCACGACTGCGGCGCGTCCGAGCGCAAGAGCGATGCCCAGCTCGTAGGCTACTGCCGCAATCGAGCTGGCTTCTTCCAAAGAGGCGGCACGTTTGTAGCCAGTAAAATCAAAGACTGCCACGGCTGATTCGCGCAACTGATCCCAACGCAGGGATGCTGGTTCTCGATCGGCTTGCGGCACGAGACAGCGGAGCTCGCGGCTGGCGCAAACCTGCGCGACCAAGGCGCCGACCTGCGAGCCGCCGGAATAAAACAAAGCATTGCCATGCTGCCCGACCGCTCGCGAAGGCCACACGGGTTGGGCGAGGGTCAGATGATGGCGCAAGGAAAAGTTTCGAATCTCTAACGCCAGCGGCCGCAATACTTCGGTTTCTACTTTCACCGAGTCTGCGCTAGCGGGTAGATTTGCGAGAGCCTCGCGACTACCCCTGAGCCGTCCCATCAAAGCCATCAACGCTTTGCCTTCTTCGCCGGTCAAGAGCCCCGCCGACGTCTCGGTCATGACATAGCGATGGAGATTCGCGTGCAGTTCACTAAGGGCCGCCCGGCTCGAGCCGGCTACAGGTTCTTCCACCGGTTGTGCTCTGCTCGGATGCAGAAGCGCTTCGGACATTTGCGAAAGCAACTGCTGGACGCGGGTCGCTCTGATCTGTTTGTCGGCGAGCCCCGGTGCCGGGCTGCCCAGGATCTCCTCGAGCTCTGCGAGAATCGCGGTCAAGAAAGCTTGGCGCTCCGAAGCAATTTGGCCGCTGGCAATGAAACCCTGGTACATCTGACGGAGAACGCCCATCTGCTGCCGCCAGTCGGAGGTATCATCGTCCGGACCGGATACTGGAGTGACGTCAGGTTCGGAACTAACAACGGCTTGTTCGGCCCTGGCGAGCAGTTCTTCGATAACTCGGTCATCGGATATAAGCTCCTCGATCTCTTTCCGCGCCCCATCACCATTGGTTGAAGAGACTTCGTCTTGATCAATATTTTGATCGGCAAAGTAAGAGGCGCTCAATCCACAGCGGCCGCAGCTATGCAATGGCGCGCGATAACGCTCGCTATACTCCCAGATTCCCCATTGATGTTCGATGCGGTTTTCATCATTCCACTCAGCGCAACGCTGACAGCGTTTGCTCTGATCGCAAGATTCATCCTGTCGATACGTCCAGGCCTCCCAGTTATGTTCAATACGCTCTTCCGACTCAGCGCAGCGGCTGCAACTGCGCAACAGCTCGCAAGATTGCGCGCCGGCGTGATTCCAATCGGACCAACTGTGCTCTACTCGTTGATTGATGGTACCGCAGCGCTCGCAAGTTTGAATCAAGAGGCAGCGCGCCGGGGATTCAGGCCGCCAATCTCCCTGATGAAAACCGAGCAGGCACTTTCCGGTATCGAGCCAATCCTTCACTGCCATAAGTTTGCCGCAGTCGAATTCACGAAATCCGTTCCCATATCCGGTAGCGCCCATCGCCCGGCCAGAACATCGTGGCATCTTTGAGAGCGACTTCGCGCGCGAGAGTAGTTCCATCGTCAAAATTGAGGCGCAGCGTATTGCCTGACGCCGACCAAGTGCCATTTTCGGGTCCAGACGTACTGGGCCCGAAACTGCTCATCGATTTACTCCACCACTCGAAGCGACCCCCGGGATCTAAAACGCAGTGGGTGTCGATTGTCATGCTGAATCCGCCTGATGACCGCGGTTCGGTATGACGCCAGTGCCCGAAGAGCCGCGCGTTTTTTTCCCCGGCCGGCGCTGTCGATGGCGTACGCCCGGGGCTTGTGCTCGATGATGGCGGATCATAGGCGGAATCCTGTGATGCGGCAGGCGCGAAAACCGTTTCGATCCCTTCCCTGCGGCATCGCTCGATCAAACCGGCAAGCTGACGAAAAGTATTCCTGGCACTTTCATCCCGCGCCCGTTGGTCGATCACGAATTTGAAATAATTCTCGGCGACCGGATTGAATAATACTTTCTTATTCTGAGACAGACGGTCACGCACGCCGGCGCTATCTGTCGCTTCCATGACGTTCCGGACTGCCTGGTCAATCATTTGCAAAGAGACTTGATCTGTCTCGCCGCCTCCATAATCAGACTTGAAAACCATCTCCGCGCAGCGACGGCACACGCGCACCGGCGTCTCATAGAATTGGCTGGGATGCCAGGAACCCCATTCGTGGACTGTGCGTCTTTCGGTTCCGGGCTCACCGCAGCGCGAGCAGGTCACG
>JAJONK010000030.1 GCA_021323355.1 Deltaproteobacteria bacterium | reverse complement strand
GTTGGTCGAGGAGAAAGCGTTTCTCTTGATCGCGTTCGTAGAGACGCAACAACGCCTTTGTCGCTCCGAGAAGTTCGGCAGGTTCAACAGGCTCGGTCAAATACGTGTCGGCGCCGCGCTCTAGTCCAATAGCCCGATCCTCAGGACTCAGATACATAGCCGAAATTTGGAGAACCATGATATGCGCGGTAGCCGGGTCTGCTTTGATCGCTTCGCAGACTGCAAAGCCGGTGATATCCGGCAACTTGACATCGAGCAATACAACATTTGGTTGGAACTCCTTGACAACGCGCAATGCCTCGGCGCCGGTTTCGGACTCGATCACCTGATATCCGCCGCGTTTGAGGATGCGGCTCTTGGCGTAGCGCCGCGCTTCGTTGTCGTCTACATTGAGAACCGTGGTAAGTTCTAAGCCATTCATGAGAGGTAAGGGATCGTATACGAATCCGCTGAGATTCGTCAATCGGTTTCTGCGGTCGGGCTTTTGGCAGCGAGATACTGGATTTTGCCGGCGCGGTCTAGGATGATCAGACCGTCCGATTGGTGATGAAGACTATGAAGCGCGAAGAGAAAGACGTGCTAATTCACAAAATGAGGATGGACGCCACTGTCCGAAAGCATTTCCAATTCGTGCTTACTCATCGGTCGCTACCACTTCGACTCGATCCTCGTAGCCGCATTTGTCGCACCTCGCCTTGAGTTCATTATCCTCGGGTAGATCCGGCGTAAGAGCTCGCTGCTCGGGAACTATTTCCATCGTGCCGTCGCCGCATTTTGGGCAATTGGTATTGGCTTCAATCATCTGCAAGATCTCCCTTTAGATTAGCGTAGTATCGTTTCTATACGTCCAGCGGATCAGCATCGTTGGTCAAGCCAGGCGAAACTCTGCAATCGAGGCGTGAGCTGCCGATCCTTTGAGATCGGGAATAATACTGAGCTCCAATTCGGCGCAGCCGTCGAGATTAACGTTGAAATCTTCAACCTCTCTGCTGGTGGTTGGGGGGCTAAAGTTGTATTGCTGTCGCACGATCTCGCGATAAGGCTGGCCGCCACCCGAGCACCATCGCAGCGTATACTCCTGCAGCCGTTCCTCCTCATGCTCATCGAACACTAGATGAATCAGCCGGAGATTCTGCGGCTCGTCGAACATCAGGCGAACAATCTGTTGCCCCGGCGCTGCCGCGCGCCAACCGGGCGAAGTGCCTGGAACCAGCGCCGCTTCGATGGGGTGCTGCGCTTCTTCAGAAGATACTTCGACTTGCGCAAGTGACTCCAGTTCCAGCCAGGGTTTATCGAGAGGTAAGGAATTTCTCTTACGTTCAATAATGCGCTTTCGCATGGGCCTTCTCCTTCGCAGATAGATCGGCTGCGCGGATCCGTACGCGATCCGGCAGCGGATTCAGCTTAACATTTTGGTCGCCTAGAAAAAGACCGATTGGTTATCTGATTTACGAAAGTTTACCGTTCCTTGTCCTAGCGGCGCGGTTGAATACACTGGCATCTGGGGTCTCCTCCGCAAGAACGCCTCCGTCTCAAAATAGGTACAGGGTGGATTTATAATTTGTGCCGTTCGCGCAATGCGGAGCAACTATCGTTGCTGCTGAAGAACTTTAAGCTTCAACTCTGCTGCTTTTTCGATCTCAGTTCGCATCGCGATATGGCATCAGCATTGCGTAACAACAATCCACCGCGTCTTCGATTTTGATTGATTTACGGGCTCCGCCGCACTCAAATCTGCTTCCGGCATCGTTGTCGGCGCATTTATATTTTATTTGTCGGCGCTTTTGTATGCCCAGGTCTCGCCTCTCTATGAAAGTGTGCCACCGCGAACGTATGGCGGTACTGAGCGCATCGTTTCCTACCTTACTGAGGAGTTGGTGGCGCAGGGACACGAGGTCACGCTCTTCGCAAGCGGCGATTCGGTCACCGCGGCGCAACTTATAGCGGCGCGGAAGCGTGCCTTGCGGCTCGACAATGTATTTGATCCGCTTCCTCATCACTACGTGATGCTCGAAGAGGTATTCGAGAGGGCGTCTAGGTTCGACATTATTCACTTTCATACCGATTACCTTCATTTCCCCCTTGCCCGGCGGCATCCGATTCCGCACCTGACAACTCTTCATGGCCGGCTCGATCTTCCCGACTTGATGCCGCTCTATAAGAAGTTCAGCGAAATGCCGGTTGTGTCGATCTCGAATGCGCAACGCAAACCTCTTCCGCGCGCCAACTGGCAACAGACCATCTATCATGGCTTGCCTCTGGAGCTTTATGATTGCGGTGAGAAACCCGGGAATTATCTCGCGTTCGTTGGACGAATCTCACCGGAAAAGCGGCTCGATCGCGCAATCGAAATCGCCGCTCGTTCGGGCATGAGACTTCGCATCGCCGCCAAGACCGATGCCGCCGATCGTAATTACATGGAGCAGGTGATCAGACCCATCCTGAGCAATTCGTCGGCGGAGTTCATCGGCGAGATCGGCGACAAGGACAAAAAAGAATTTCTCGCGAACGCTTATGCCTTGCTGTTTCCGATCGATTGGCCGGAACCCTTCGGCCTGGTGATTATCGAAGCGATGGCATGCGGCACTCCGATTATCGCCTATCGCTGTGGCTCGGTACCGGAGTTGATCCAGGATGGAATCACGGGTTACATCGTCGATGACATCGAAGGCGCGCTCCAGGCGCTACGTAAGATTCCAGCTTTTGACCGCCGGCGCTGCCGCCAAGTTTTCGAAGAACGCTTTAGCGCCTCTCGTATGGCGTTCTTCAGATATATCTGATTGATGCACTCAGGCAGCACAGGCGAATCGAAGTGAACCTTGCCCTCGCTCGCGTGAACCGAAAGTCCCAAACACGCTTGCAGCACTAGGAACACCGAGCCCGCCGCCCATGCCTGGGGAGCGCAGGCAACCGGATAGAGAGTCGGCCCTTCACCTTCGCGTCTCGGAAATCCACAGAAAAGCTCGGGCAATCGATGCATTTCAAAATAGAGACTGGCCTCGAAGAGTCCGGTGATCACCTTGGATATCGGCTCTTTCAAACCATAGCGAGCAAAGCCGGCGGCGATCACCGCATTATCGTGCGGCCAAACCGATCCATTATGGTAGGACATCGGGTTGTAACGCACTTCGCTGGTCGACAATGTCCGAATTCCCCAGCCGGAAAACAAATCCTCGCTCATCAACGTTTTTGCGGTACGCTCGGCGTACTCATCAGTGGCGATACCGGCAAACAGACAATGGCCGGCGTTCGATGCTCGCACCTTGCAAGGACGCTTTTGTTGGTCGAGGGCCAATGCGTAGGTTGAAAGCTCGTCACACCAGAACACTCGGTTAAATTGTTCTTTGAGTAGCTCGGCCTCGCTAACAAGCCTCACGGCTTCGTCGCTATCGCCGAGGAGCGTCGCGATTGCTGCTGCCGCAAGTTTGGCGGCATACACGTAACCCTGAACCTCGCACAGGGCTAGTGGCGCCTCGATGAGAGTTCCGTCTTGATGGAAAACGGAGTCCCAGGAGTCTTTCCAGCCTTGTTGCACCAGACCATGCGATGAGCGGCGCAAAGTTTCGACAAAGCCGTCGCCGTCAACGTCGCCGTATTCTTTAATCCAGTGCAGCGCGCGCTTCACGTGCGGCCAGATCCAGCGAGCGAATTCAACATCGTTCGTGCGACTGACGTAAGCACCCGCCAGCATAACGAACAATGGCGTGCTGTCGGTGCTGCCGTAGTAGCGATCAAAAGGAATTTCACCCAAGCTGGCCATTTCTCCCCGGCGCATTTCGTGCAAAATCTTTCCGGGTTCGGCGTCGCGCTCGGAGATAACTTCCGTCGCTTGCGTCTTCGCCAGGTAACTCAGTACGCCGCGCGCGACCCGGGGGAAAATCCACAAGAGCTCCCATGATGTCAGAATTCCGTCCCGGCCGAATACGGTGCTGAACCACGGCACTCCCGCGTACGGGTAGAAACCTTGGCTGTCGGTAATCATCATGTGAATATCCGCATAGGAGCGGTCGAGCCAGCCGTTGAACTCATGATTGGACGTGCGGATTTGGCACTCCTCCGCCTTGTATGCGGCTAACGCTTGCTCCGCCTGCTTTAACGCCAGCTCCACGGGCCGGCGAGCCGGCACTGAGCCATTCGATTTGCACGCATAGCAGATTAAAAACACCTCCTGCTTTTTAGGATCGAGAACTCTGTGGAACGATGCTTGCCCCGCCGACAGCTTCTCCGGGGCTGGAGAAAACTCGATGATTGTTTGGCGAACGATGTCGTCCAGGCCAAGATAGCTCAGCGTTGCGCGATCCTTATCGATCTCATCGCCCAGGCGCGTCCCTCGCTTTTCCCTTTTGACGCCGCGCACTTCGAAAATGTCGGCAAAATCGGCGTCGAAGCGAATCGCAAAAGAAATCTCGATGGGCAACAGGCTATAGTTGACCAGTTGCAGCCGCTCATAACAGACCGCCTGCCAGATGAATTTCGAACGATAAAGATGCAAATCACCGCGGCGCAGCGCGATGGAGCCGTCGACGTAAACATCGGGGTTGGTCGAATCGACGGTGAAGAGAATATTGTCTTCTTTGATCATCGAGCTCAGTAGAAAGGGGCGGATGTTTCCCATGCGAAGTTCAAGATACGAGAGGAACCGTGTTCCCTCGTGATAGATTCCTTGTTCGCCCAACCCATACTGAAGAATATCGCCGTAGCGGTCGAAAATCCCAAAGCTCTCGCCCATCTTTAAGACTCGGGACTCCTCTGCAGCGGATGCTGTCGCGAGGATGTAGAACTCGTCGGGCAAGCGAATAATTTCGTTCATAATCTCAGGTCCTTCATACACCAATGGCCAACTGCAAAGACGTTTGAAATGCTCCCGTGCATCCCCTATTCTGGAAGTATGCAACCCAGATGCTCGGAGGAAATGAAAACATGCGCTACCTCGCTTTGGCCTGCGACTACGATGGAACTCTGGCTAGCGATGGTCAAGTCTCGAGCCGCACATTAGCGGCCCTGCAACGATTCATAGCATCGGGCCGGAAGCTGATCCTCGTCACTGGGCGGGAGTTAGAAGATCTTCTCTCCGTATTTCCTCATTATACTATTTTTGAATGGGTTGTCGCCGAAAATGGTGCTTTGCTGTATCACCCGGCAACCGGTGAGAAAAAACCTCTAGCGAGTCCGCCACCCGCAAAGTTCGTGGCCCGTCTTCGGGAACGAGGCGTGCCGATTTCCGTAGGCAATGTCATTCTCTCGACGCATCACCCGCACGAGACGTTGGTCCTCGATACTATTCGCGAGCTTGGTCTGGAGCTGCAGTTGATCTTCAATAAAGGGGCGGTGATGATCCTGCCTTCGGGCACGAGCAAGGCTACCGGACTTGCGGCCGCCCTGAAAGAGATGGGTTTGTCGCCGCACAATGTCGCGGCGGTGGGTGACGCCGAAAACGACCATGCTCTTCTGGCGCTTTGCGAATGTTCTGTCGCGGTCGCCAATGCGTTGCCGATGTTGCAGGAAAAGGCGGATTTTGTTACCGCGGCTGCCAATGGCGAAGGCGCCGCAGAACTTATCAACGAAATTACTGTTAGCGATCTTCGTGATCGCGACACGGCGTTGACCAGGCATCATTTGCTGCTGGGCACTGCGGCTGATGGCAGGGAAATTCGCGTTTCGCCGTTCGCGTCAAACATTTTGCTCGCCGGTTCATCTGATGATCAGAGACGAAACGTCGCCACCGCGTTTATCGAGAATCTTTGCAAACAACGGTATCAGTACTGCCTGCTTGATCCGCGCGGCGCGTTCGAGGGGGTGCCCGACGCAATCGGGCTTGGCCGTCATAAACGAGCGCCCACGGTGGATGAAATCATCCGTCTTCTGAAGGATCCGGCGGAGAATGCGATTATCAATTTGAGCGGCGTAAGCATGCGCCAGCGAAGCTCCTTCGTTCAAGAGCTGTTCGCCCGGCTTCAACAACTTCGCGCCAGGACCGGCCATCCTCATTGGATCGTTGTCGATGAAGCGCAGGATGTCCTATCCAGATCGTGGCAACCCGCGCCGCTTGATATTCCTTCTCAGTTTGAAGGAATGATGTGCGTGACCCGTAATCCCGCCGCCGTCGCGCGCTCCATCCGGTCATGTGTGAATATTGTATTAGCGCTCGATCCTTCCGGCGCGGCTGCCTTCAGTCAACTCCCAGGGTTGTCGCCAGATGGAATGTTCGAGATTCCCGCCATTCCCATCAACGCCGGCGAGGCGATCATCTGGTTACGTGGTGCAGGCGCTCCTTTTAGAATCAAATTAGGGTTGGGAAAAGATCGCCGTCACAGTTCGCCCCCCGGCACTGCCACGATGCCCCAGCGCGTTAGTTGATTGCCTGTCCGTGCGAATATGTTCGCTAATCCGCAACGATAAAAACTCGCCCGAACACCACGCTGTGCATTGAGCCCCTTGCCGTCTCACAGTTAAGACTGAGATCCTCACCTCTGCGTCGATCGTAGATCGACCTTAATGGCCCCGTTGGGAATATCTCCAAGCCATCAACGTCGCGCCTGCGATTTGATGCTGGTATGTGTTTTGCTCTCCTTATGCACGTACCGCTTTGCTAGGTAAAATTAGTAACGTGTCGACTCGATTGTCTTCACTAAACGTCATCAAACTGAAGGAGGTTATTCATGGATAATTATGAAGGAGCATTTGGCGGGCAATCGCAACAGCCCAGCAGGACAGAGGATCAGTTTACAAAGTCGGTAGAAAAATATACCGCCGCGATACCGTCCTCTGCATTCTTAGGAGTCGCGGTTGGGGCAATGGCGCTATCACTAGCGATGCAAATCGGCGGTCAGGGCAAGTGGGGGAACTTCATCGGACAGTGGGTTCCCACCTGGTTGATCATCGGACTCTATAACAAGCTGGTGAAGCTTGAGGGTCATGATCAGAGTGATCGAGGTGATGGCTATTCACGCTACAGCAGCTAAGCCTCTATTGATATCAAGCGGCTCGGCCTTCGTAGGGCCGGGCCGTAAACAATCGAGTACAACTCTGACTATGCACGATAAACTTCACATTGGTGATCACGCGTCCTCCTCTGATAGAGCCGATTACGCGAGTTCTCTGCCACAGTCTCTCTTACAATGAAGGCCGATGTCGCTTTGACCCGGAAGCGGCCAGCAAAGCGGCTCGGCGCGGTCGTGTCTCCGGATCCAGTCGAGTCAGCCAAGGCTGCGAGCCTGCGCTACGTTACAGATGATCAGCCAGGTATTTCCCGCCGAAGGAGCGGCGCAGCGTTCCAATACATTGACGCCTCAGGCAAAGTCATCCGTGATCCGGAAGAACTGCAACGCATCAAATCTTTGGCGATACCGCCGGCCTGGCGTGAGGTTTGGATCTGTCCGATACGCAATGGCCACCTGCAAGCGACCGGGCGCGATGCCAAGGGCAGAAAACAGCATCGTTATCACCCTCGCTGGCGCGAGATCAGAGATGAAAACAAATATGGTCGTATTCTGGCTTTCGCGAAAGCTCTGCCGCTCATTCGTCAAAGAGTCGACAACGACCTTCGGCGGCCCGGGCTACCGCGCGATAAAATCCTCGCAACGGTGGTAAGGCTGCTTGAAACCAGCCACATTCGTGTTGGCAACGAGGAGTACGCTCGGCAAAATAAGTCTTTCGGCCTGGCAACCCTGAGGAATCGCCACGTCAATGTCTCCGGTTCGACGATCAGTTTCGAGTTTCGCGGCAAGAGCGGCGTCGAGCATGCGTTGGATATCAATGATCGTCGCTTGGCAAAGATCATCAAGCGCTGCCAGGATCTGCCGGGTTATGAGCTGTTTCAGTACATCGACGACGATGGCGAGCGTCGCACCATCGACTCCACCGATGTTAACGAGTACATCCGCCAGATTGCCGGTGAAGAATTCAGCACTAAGGATTTCCGCACCTGGGCAGGAACGGTGTTGGCCGCGCGAGCATTGCAGGAGTTCCAAAGCGCTGCGTCTGATGCGGAAAGCAAACGCAATGTAGTTCAAGCAATTGAATCCGTCGCCAAGAAACTTGGCAATACCAAAGCGGTGTGCCGGAAATGCTATATTCACCCGGCGGTGATTCAGTCCTATACCGACGGGACTCTGTTGCGCGCTCTACGCCGGCGGCTCAAAAAGGAACTCAACGACTCACATGACCTGGAACCGGAAGAGGCCGCTGTGCTGAGGCTGCTGAAAGCTGGGGTTACCTCGGATAGTAAAGCAGCGCCAAAGGCTGCGGCCAATGGAGCGCAAGGCTAGGCACGATGCGCGCGTGCGAAGTAATCATCAATCATAGCTAGCAGATGAGATGACCCATTCCCCCACGGTGGTTTCAGCAGCACGCCCCACCGCAGCCCGCTGGTGGCAAAACGGTCTGATTTACCAAATCTATCCGCTGTCATTCATGGACAGCAATGGTGACGGCAGCGGTGATCTGCGGGGAATTATTAGTCGGCTTGATTACTGCCGCTGGCTCGGGATCAATGCGGTCTGGCTATCGCCGATCTATCCTTCGCCGATGATTGATTTCGGCTATGACATAGCAAATTTCACCGATATTCATCCGCTGTTTGGCACCCTCAGTGATTTTGACGCGCTGATCAGCGAGGCGCGACGTTTAAACCTAAAAATCCTTTTGGATTACGTGCCCAATCACAGCTCGGACCAACACTCCTGGTTTCTTCAGTCCAGGTCGTCCCGGAACAATCCCCACCGCGACTGGTACATTTGGCGCGATCCAGCGCCCGGAGGCGGGCGGTCCAACAATTGGTTGAGCGCATTCGGCGGCAGCGCTTGGGAGTGGGATGAAAACACCGGGCAATACTATTTGCACTCCTACCTTAAAGAGCAGCCCGATCTAAACTGGCGCAATCCTGCCGTCCAACAGGCGATGCTGGACGTGCTGAGATTCTGGCTTGATCGAGGCGTCAGCGGTTTCCGAGTAGATTCGATCGCTCACTTGATGAAAGATACTCAGTTTCGAGACAACCCCTTGAATCCCGATTGGGACCCAGCCACCGGTCCGTATTTTCGCTATCTGCCGGTCCACTCGCGGGATCATCCGGACAGCGCGAACGTCATCCGCCAGATACGGCAAGTCATCGATGCGTACGAGGATTGCGTGATCATCGGTGAGGCCTACCTATCTTTGGAGCGCACCGTTGCCTATTACGCCGCCGGAGTCCATCTGCCTTTTAACTTTGCCTTGATCACCAGCCCCTGGACCGCTCGCGAGGTCCATCGCATAATCACAACTTACGAGTCACGACTCGGACCTGATCAGTGGCCCAATTGGGTGCTCGGAAATCATGACCGTCACCGGATTGCCACTCGCGTCGGCAGGGCTCAGGCGCGTGGAGCGGCAATGCTTCTGCTCACCTTGCGTGGCACACCAACGCTTTATTACGGTGATGAAATTGCGATGCTTGATGTTCCGATACCGGCTAGGCTGGTCAAGGATCCCTGGGAATTAAACGTTCCTTGCCTCGGCTTGGGGCGAGATCCCGAGCGCTCACCGATGCAATGGGATTCGACCAATCACGCTGGCTTCAGCACCGCCATTCCGTGGTTGCCGGTGGCCAGTGATTTCAATCGCTTCAACGTTGCCGTAGAGAGCCAAGAAGCCGACTCAGTGCTCACTCTATATCGCCGCTTGATCGCGCTTCGGGCCGAAAAAACGGCACTGCACAGCGGTTCCTATGGCGAAGTTTTGTGCGAAGATCATGTCCTGAGTTATAGCCGCCACTCCGGGTCGGAAAGTTTTTTGATCGCGCTAAATTTCAGCGACGAGCCTAGAACATTTGAGCACGTCGGCCTTCGCGGCAGTATAAGTTTAACCACCGCTCTTGATCGCGCTAGTGAACCCGTTACCGAAAAGCTTCTACTGCGCCCTGATGAGGGAGTGATTGTCGAAATATAACGGCAAGGCGTTTAAGCAGCTCGAGTCTAAGATGACCATTCGCGGCATAATTATTTTTTCGCAAGTAAGTTCTCGGGTTGCGGGGCGTTGCTCTCAATGCCCCGCATTCGCAACCTTCGGACGACGATTCGTCCATTGTCCCAATCTTGCTTAACCAGTCGAGTGTCTGCGGCAAAATTTGTCATTTTTTATGGCATAGGCTTTGCCCGGAAATCGGTAAGACTTGAGTTAGGCACCGCCGCAACAACAATTGTCCGGTCCCTGAGCACAGCCCGTACGGAGCTACTCTCGTGCCTAGCAAATCTCAATCAGGCGAACGCATAATCATCCCTTTCGCGAATCGCCGTCAGGCGGGCAAGGAGCTCGCAACCCAACTAGCCAATTATGCGAATCGTTCGGATGTTCTGGTGCTGGCCCTGCCGCGCGGCGGGGTGCCGGTTGCGTTTGAAGTTGCCCGCGCCCTCCGTGCTCCCCTGGATGTTTTTTTGGTGCGCAAGCTTGGCGTCCCAGGTCACGAAGAATTAGCCATGGGCGCGATCGCGACCGGAGGAGTTCGGGTTCTCAATGAGGAAGTCACGAACCACATTCAAATTTCGAGTTCGGCGATTGATGAAGTCGCCACGCGCGAGGAGCAAGAGTTGAAACGCCGCGAACGGCTGTACCGTGGAGATCGGCCGCCCCCCAGTGTGCAAGGTCGCACGGTGATTCTCATCGATGACGGGCTGGCGACCGGATCGACAATGCGCGCCGCTGCTACCGCGCTGCGCAACATGCAGCCGTCGAAGATCATCGTTGCGGTGCCTGTGGCCGCTGCCGAAACTTGCGCCGATTTGCGCAGCGAAGTCGACGAGGTAATTTGCGGCGCAACCCCTGAGCCGTTTATGGCTGTTGGCGCGTGGTATTCGGATTTTGAGCAGACCAGCGACCAGGAGGTTCGCCAGTTGCTGGACCGAATCGCCTCTCATCCACAGGACTCTACACTCCATTCGTGATCAAAAAACAAGCAAGGCGTTGTACCTCTGAGCTATGATGTTATTGGCGTGTTGACCTATGCAGCGACCGAAGATCGCTGTTTCGGAACAAGCTCTCCTATCGGCAACGCTCCATGCCACTGGAATGGCTGGCAGCCGAGAAGTCAGCGTCGAGACTTGTGCGCCAGCGCTACAAGATGAAGCGCTTCGATTGGCTTTACCGCCTATTCGGGTGACGACTGCGACCGTTCGTTCCGGGTTTTTGCGGTTCACATTATTTACCTTCTGAATGGCACCGCAGTTCGCCGATCGCAGAAAGGAGGAAGGATACTAGTCGAACTCAGTATCGTTCCTATCGGAGGAAGCCGAGAACCGTCTTCACCTCGGAACTAAGAAGAACAATACAGACGAAGTGGTCTGCTACTTTTTCATCATCGGCGGTTCGCCTGCTCCGCCAAACTGTCCGATGCGGCGTTTGGAATCCTGCTCAAATGGTTGCTCGGTTTGCGGACTAATTTCGCGCTGTCTTTTGCGCTTCGACGTTTTCTTCTGGGAACCTGCCTGCTTGCCTCTTTTCTTTGCCTTCGGCATAAAATCTCCTCTCTGCAATTTTCCAGCTGACCACGTCTCACAATGTTGAGCCGGCCTATCGATAATCGGCGCAGGCCGCCTACCACCCTCGGAATTGTCGTTAATGGCATGGGGGAAACTGCGACGGCGAAACTGAACTGCGCGCAGCTTCTACAGGTTGGATTCACGAAGTCGGGGCTTGCGCTCCTTTGTCCAACGCCCGCTGCACCTTGAACAG
Source organism: Deltaproteobacteria bacterium (assembly GCA_021323355.1). Lineage (GTDB taxonomy): Bacteria > Desulfobacterota > Binatia > UBA9968 > UBA9968 > WHTF01. Next base: position 4,099 of record JAJONK010000030.1, on the reverse strand, counting down.
CAGATCATCCAAGACGAACGGCTTTCGGATGAACTCGGTCGCTCCCGCCGGGACAGTCGAAAGCGAATCCGATACATAGCTCGTCATGATCATGACCGGGATCTGTGGCGCCCTGAACTGAAGCTGCTGCAGCAGCTTCAAGCCGTCCATCCGGGGCATGACGATATCCGACAACACGAGGTCAAACGGTCGCCCGGCAAGTTTTTCAAGCGCGTGAACTCCGTCGCTTGCCTGATCTACGTCATAGCCCTCATCGCTGAGCAGCAGCGAGAGATTTCGTCGGGTGATGGCATCGTCTTCGACGATGAGGATTTTGCCCGTCATAGACGCTAGTTCCCGCAAAAATGATTCCAGCCCGCTCCATTCCCGAGCTGGATTTCGACATCAGGGCGTTAGGAGTGAAATCGTCCAGATCGTGCGAAAAGGTGCCATTTTAATAGTCGATCATCGGCCTTTTCTCTATTTCTGGTGTGATTGATTAGACCGCATCCGAAAAAAGGTCAGGTCAGCTATCGAACCCGAGATGCAGCTCCTCTGGTTCGTCGCATTTTCGACACACAGGCAATTCCATGCGTGCCCCACCCAAGGGCCATACCCCGAGTAGCGGACGCGCTCCAGCCCAGGTAAAAGGCTCTGGCTATCCTGGCATCTTCGTTGCAAAGACCTTGTCACGCCGCGCAGCCGTTGCACAAAGTGAAGCATGTTGAGACGGGTAGAGAGCCTGAAGAATTTTTCGATCGGCGCTAAGGATGGCGAGATCGGTGGGGTGGTAGAATTTTTCTTCGATGATGACAAGTGGACGATCAGATATCTGGTTGCCGACACCGGAGGTTGGCTGAGCGGCAGGAAAGTGCTGATCTCGCCGATCTTTTTCGGGGCGGTGGATTGGGACAGCGACGTTTTCAACGTCAACCTTACCCGACAACAAATCGAAAATAGCCCAAGCATTGACACCGATAAACCGGTGTCGCGCCAACAGGAGAGCAGTTTTTATGACTACTACAACTTTCCCTACTATTGGTTGGGTGCGGGGCTAACAAATCCAGCGGCGGTTGGTCCTAGCGCAGCTACACCAGCCCCAAGCGGTCCGGAAGCCGCGGCGTTGGGCCAGCAATCTGATGCCGAAGACATTCATTTGCGTAGCACCAAGGACATAATCGGCTCATATATGGAAACCACCGATGGCGACCTCGGCCATTTGGAGGATTTCATCATCGATGATCAAACCTGGGTAATCCGTTATCTACTGATTGATACGACAAATTGGTGGCCAGGCAAGAAAGCGCTGATCTCGCCGGAATGGGTCAAGGACATGGTCGAGAGCGATTCCCGAGTCTATGTCGATCTCACTCAAGAGCAGATTAAAACCAGTCCGCAGTACGATGAGACAACCGTTCTCGATCGTGACTATGAGTCGCGTCTCTACCAACATTACGGCCGCTCGCGGTATTGGAGCGACTAAAAATAGCCCCGGCCGCCCAATCGCAACGCCAAAATCGTAAATCAAAGCGGGAGAAGCACGTATGAACGCAGCATGGGAGTGGAACGATATCAATGAGCAAAAGGCTAAAAGGCGGTTCGGCATCAAACGTTATCGCGCCGGCCAGCGCAAGCTCATTCAGGCGGTCCTGGAGGGAAGGAACGCGTTGGGGGTATTACCTACCGGGGGCGGCAAATCGCTTTGCTATCAGTTGCCTGCGCTATTTCTTCCGCGTGCCGTTTTGGTTGTCTCTCCTCTGATCGCTTTGATGCAGGATCAGCAGGAGAAACTCTTGGAACGCAGCATTCCTGCCGTTGAGTTGAACTCGACGCTAAGCTCAAACGAAGAACAGGAAAACATCGATACCATTCAAAGCCGACAAGCAGAGCTGATCTACGTCACTCCGGAACGTTTGGAGAATGCAGGATATCTCAAGATTCTAAAAAAGAGCGGTGTGTCACTGGTGGTCGTCGATGAAGCCCATTGCGTTTCGCAGTGGGGCCATGACTTTCGCCCGGCTTATTTGTCACTGCGTAACGCGATCCGAGAGCTCGGGCGTCCGCCGGTGCTGGCTTTGACAGCGACGGCCACGGACGAAGTCACGGCCGATATATTAAAGCAGCTTGAGTTAGCCGACGCAGAGGTGATCAACATCGGTATCGAACGAAAGAATCTTGCTTTCGAGGTCGTTCGTACCGTCAACGAGGACGTCAAAAGAGATCGGCTCAAAGAAATTCTAGAGGAACAGTCCGGCGGCGCCGGGATTATTTATGTGCCCACCGTGAAACAGGTCGATGCTCTATGCCACTGGTTGATCGAGGAAGGATTTCGCGCTGGCCAGTATCATGGCCGGATGAAGACACCGATGCGCGAAACCAACCAACAGGCGTTCATGGCCAACGAGATCGATGTGATGGTCGCAACCAAGGCGTTCGGTTTGGGCATTGATAAGCAGGATATTAGTTTTGTCATTCACTATGCGGTTCCGGACTCCATCGAAACTTATGTGCAAGAGACCGGACGCGCGGGCCGCGACGGCAAGCCGGCCCGGGCGATCCTGTTCTATCGGCTTGAGGATCGCCGCGTTCAGTCCTACTTTCTCGGCGGCAAATATCCGCGTCGAGATGAGTCCTTGGCGCTGTATCGGACATTGGACCAAATGCCGCAACCAGAAGATTTGGGCGACCGAACTGCCGAGCAATGGCTGGCCGAGGTTACCGATCTGACCGGGAAACGAGTCAAGGTTATTCTCGCGCTCTTGGAAAGCACGGGAATAATACAGCGCAAACCTCACGTGAGCAAAATCCGCGACTTCAACACCGATCAGGAGTTCGCCGCATTTCTCGAAGAGTACGAGCAGCGCCATAACGGCGACCGGCAACGTTTAGACGCAATGATGCTTTTTGGCCAGATCACCACCTGCCGAATGCGTTATCTGCTCGACTATTTTGGCGAGGAGGTCGATGGCGATTGCGCTCGCTGTGATAACTGCCGCGCTGGACAGGAAGCCACGGAAAACAGTTTCAGAGATGCCTCTTTACCCGGCGCAATCAAACCGGCGGGGTCATCGTGCCGCGGAATCGGCGCCGCAGTGGCGGCGAATTCTTGAACTCTTTTCTGCTGGGCAGCTTACCCTGACTTCGCTGTAAGGTTCAGGTTTTAGAACCTGACCAGATTTCCAACCAGTCAACGTGGAGATAACGTCTGTCCTAGACTCAGCAACCAGTTTTTCAAATTGCTCACGCCACGACTAAAAAACGAATCCTCAGTGGCGGAAATTCCTTCATAGCGGTCTTCCTGATAAAAGGGACCTTCAGGATCGAACGGCAACCCCTCCGGGAGCACAGAGGTCACCCAGAGATAATCTTCAGAGACAATATCCAGCGGGTGGTGCCGGAGCCGGTAAGATCCGCTGTCTGCCAAGCTGTTCAGATATTTTACCAAACCGCGGCTTCGGCTTAGATTTTCGAGTATCTGAGCTTCCCGCGCTCCTACATGTTCGGCCAGAAGGTCAACGCGAACAGCGTGAATCGCGCGGCCAACTTCACTCTCCACCGCAGGCGCTTCCCATGCAATGTTCAATTCGGTATCGAGTCCCAGGCTGCGATTGTTCATATTGGCCGAGCCGACACTCAGAAAACGATCATCTACCAAGAAAAGCTTCGAGTGAATATACGTGGCGCTTTCCTTACCGTCGCCTCGGACCGAAGCCGGATAATAAATGCCGAAGGAGTGCCCTGTCTCCGCCGCGACACTCTGCAGTTCTCGAAGTAGTTTTTCCTGTACGACGCCGATCGAAAGCTGCTCAACAAAAGCTTCGGCATCTTTGGCGATGACTAGAACGATTTCCAAATGAGAGCGCCGCGAATCCATCATTCGATCGACCAGAGCTTTGTACAGCGCGTTGGAGCTGAAATACTGATTCTCGACATAGATCAACTCCTCTGCGGCATCGATCGCATCGAGAAATAAACTGCGAATTTCCTGAATCGGCTTTTGCTCCCCCGCAGTTCCGGCTTGGGTTCGGCTAATCGCAATGGACTCTGCCGGAATCGCCACGGTAGGTCGAAACGGGAGTTGGTAATTCGACGATGATTTCGGCAACTGCAGAGCCCCCGT
>JAJONK010000404.1 GCA_021323355.1 Deltaproteobacteria bacterium | reverse complement strand
ATCCAATTTCGTGGAATCATTCAGAATGTAATCGCTGGCATTGATCCCCGAATGGAAATGAGTGTCGATGAAGCCGGGTGAAACCAGGCAGCCTTTGGCATCGATCTTTCTATCCACAGCTTGAGAGTAGTCTTTGCCGACGAAGTCGATTCGATTGCCATCGTAGACGACCAAGCCGTCCTTGATGATCTCATGTTGTGTCCCATCAAATCCGACTACGAATCCGCCTTGAATTAAAGTTTTCATGCCTAGCCTTTCGGTCATTTTAGGACACGGGCAGGACTAGCAAAAGAATTTGGCCAAGACAAGCTATGCCTTTAACCTCGGACGAGAATCTTTGGGGGCATTTGCCCGCAGGTGTTTAAGATAACGAGCTTCTCTGATTGTAGATAAACTACTTTACAGAGGAAGTCGCTCCGGTTTGCGTTTGTTGGCCGTTTACCCGGCTGGCGATCTTTTTGAGCTGAGATGGTCCGAGGCGAATCGTAAGTCGGTGGCGGGCGGGGATAGTGATCAAGCTCCTGGCTAAACGGCGAAGCGGAAGTGAACGATGTCACCGTCCTTCACGACGTAATCTTTGCCTTCGAGACGCAGCTTACCGGCCTCCTTACATTTGGACTCGCTGCCAAACGCCATGAAGTCGTCATAAGGGACGACTTCCGCTCGAATAAAGCCACGCTCAATATCGCTGTGAATCTTGCCCGCGGCTTTGCGCGCTACGGTTCCCTGAGTAATGGTCCAGGCTCGGACTTCATCCTCTCCGGATGTAAAAAAACTGATCAGATCGAGCAAGTGATAAGAGGCGCGAATGAACCGGTCTCGCGCAGGTTCCTCTATGCCGATCTCTTTAAGAAAAGCGACGCGATCAGCTTCGTCCAATTGCGCGATCTCCATCTCGGCCTTGGCCGCCAGCGCCAGACCCTCCAAGCCGCGCCGTTTCAATTCTTCCAAATAATTAGAATCCAGCGCTTTCCCAGCCTGCTCTTCCGACTGGTTCAGCAGCACAAGCAGAGGCTTACGGCTCAAAAACCCGAAACCGGCAAGCAAACTCTCTTCATCGGGAGTGAACGTCAAGTTTCGAAGGCTTTCTTCGCTTTCCAGAGCGCTAGCCGCGCGCTGCAACAAATTCTCTTCAAGCGGTCGCGCTTTTTCTTTCTTAAGACGGGAGCGGCGATTTTCGATGATCGCGAGGTCGGCCAGAATCATCTCCGTGAGAAGATTGTTAAGCTCCCTAATAGGTTTGGCATCGGCCTCAAAGTTGCCCAAGACCAGAGCGATGGCATCGACCTCGCGCATCTGTGCTACCATCGCGTTGTTGGCTTTGAGATTGTTCTCCCCCTGACTTGGCGGAAAGTCAGTGAAGCGAATCTCGGCATAGGTTGTTTTTCTAGGTTTGAAGATTTGGGAAAGCTTATCGATTCGCGGATCAGGAACCTTTATGACACCCAGATGGACTTCTTCCTTGCCGGCGAAGCCGCCGATCTGGGCATTTAGCCCCGTCAGCATATTAAAAATAGTCGTCTTACCGGCGCCGCGGGGGCCGATCAATCCTACTTTCATATGGCTTGGTTCCTCAACGACGGACGATTTGATGCGCTAGCAGTTTAGAAGATGAGTAAGCCCGACGATGATTTGCGCCTTGACGCTGTCCGGCGGTTTCTCGCGCGGCCGGTCTTTTCCGCGGATGTTCTGTAGCGACGATCGCCGCCTGGCGGCTCACACCCGCGAATCAGCGATCTCCAAGCAACCGCTCGACCTGACATTTGCTAGCCGGCGGCGCGCGTTACCGGTTGGCGACTTTGTCTTTCCGCCGCCTGTTCCTTCCAGCGCAATAACCCCTGCCGCAAGTAGCTGACATCGAAGCCGAGGGCCTCGCAAATGTTCTCGAACGAGAAAAGGTAGGATTTGTCCTCGGCGTCAAACCACTCCTCGGCCTCTTGATAAAGCGCCCGCTTTCTCTTGCACGTTGCTGCAATATTCTCCTGAAAGCAAGTAACAGCGTCCTGCAAAACCGCCAGCATCAGCACCTTCTCAGGATCCAGCCGGAAGGTTCTTTGATAAGTCGCAAGAAACTGCTCAGGAATGAGAATGTCAGATTGAAAAACAGCAAATGCCTTTTCCTCAGACGCGGCATTGGCATGTCCAGGGCTCTTGGCCCAAAAAGGCGACCGACCTTGGCTATGATTATTCGAAACCTGTGCTTCGAATCGTTTTTTCGCAATCACGGAAAACCTCCATTCTTCAATAGAAACAGTGTTCGTGGCGATCACGCCTGCGTCTGACAGCAGACGGATACTGCAAGAACTTCAACGCCCTGAATAGCACCACCGGAGCGGGGCTAAAACGAGCGAAGCCGACAGTTATCGAGAAAAATCAAATCAACAGCACTGACTGGAGAATCTGAAGGGAAACCTTGGGCACGTGGTTCTTTAAGAAAAAGGCCAGCTTAACTGGATCGACAACCCGGACGTAATTGATCCTATAAGTTTGAAAGTTCGGCTGCGCGGATCGCGGAACATCACCGCTCAGACAGATGACTGCCAGTCTCTGGGCAAATGTGTCGGATCCAAATAAACCGTCGCCGGAGGCGTGATCGGACGAGGCGGTGGTGTATAACAGCCCTTCCGAAGCAGGCTCGTACGCGAGGCTCATGGCAAAGGCGCCGAACGTGAAAAATATCAGGATCGCCGAAACCATGAGGCTTTTTTTCATGTCATAGGTGGTTTTCAAGCTATTTACCATCCCTACGCTAACATTCATCGAATGAAAGTCAACAGTGCCTCAATGCCTTTTTCGACACAACAGGTTCGCATTATTGCTCAGGTGCACGTTCAACCCTTTAGCCAAAGAATTGCTCTTACGATCAGACGAACACCAAGAGTCGCGGTAGCAGGAGGACTGTTTGACCAAGCCAGGCAAGATGCTAAAGTCAGTCACTATGCCTCTGGCTACTATTGAAGAAGCGATTGATGACATTCGCCGTGGGAAGATGGTCATCCTTATGGATGACAAAGATCGCGAGAATGAAGGTGACTTGTGCATGGCGGCGGAAAAAGTCACTCCCCAGGCAATAAATTTCATGGCAACTCACGGCCGAGGCCTGATTTGTCTCACCCTAACTGAGGAAAGGGTGAGATTGTTGAATCTTTCCATGATGGTATCGGAAAATACCTCTCCGTTCGGCACGGCCTTTACGGTTTCCATCGACTCCGTGCTCGGTATCACCACCGGAATATCGGCGGCTGACCGGGCCAAGACCATCCTTGACGCCATCGAAGACGATGCCAAGCCTCAAGATCTAGTTACGCCGGGACATATTTTTCCTTTGCGCGCGCGCAACGGTGGCGTTCTGGTACGAGCAGGTCAGACTGAGGGCTCGGTTGATTTGGCGCGTTTAGCCGGTCTTAAGCCCGCTGGAGTCATCTGCGAAATTATGAAAGATGACGGTACGATGGCGCGCCAACCGGATCTGATGGTTCGCGCGCAAGCACAAGTTGAAAGTAGTGACAATTGCCGACCTGATCCAATATCGACTTAACTACGATTCCTTAGTTTATCAGGCGGCCAGTGCGCCACTGCCGACGCGCGTGGGCGGGCAGTTTCAGGCGATCGTTTATAATACTCACGTCGATCAAAGTGAGCACCTTGCATTGATTAAAGGCCATATTTCTCCGAAAGAAGAAACTTTAGTGCGAGTTCACACGAAATACGTCCCGGGCGATGTTTTCGGCTTCGAGCTGCTCAACACGGGCAGGGTCATTCAGAGTTCAATGGAAATCATCGCCAGAGAAGGCAAGGGCGTGATCCTCTATTTGCAACCTGAGCACAAAGGCTTAAGTCCGGCAATGGTTACATACCCCACAGTTCAGGGTAAGCAACAAAAGAATATCAATCTTTCATTTATCTATCGCGCGGACTTCAAAGAATACGGGATTGGCGCGCAGATACTGCGCGACTTGGGCGTGCGTAAGATGCGGCTACTTACCAATAACAAGAAGCACCTGGTCGGGCTCCGCGGATACGGGCTCGAAGTGACATCGCTCATGCCAATCCCGCGCGACAACCCGCTGCGTGAAGCCGCCAAGCAAAAACGAACCAAAATTAGGAACGCTTAAAGTCCGGACTCTTGAACGCTTCGCTCAATTATCGGGAAAAAGGAATTGCCTGTCGAACTGCCGGCCCGCGGCTAATGGCGAAAGAGTTTCAGAATCCCAGCTGACAGCTTTTCTGACGGCGCTAGTCTATTCAGATTTCTTGAGGTAGTTGGGCAATTCGGCTCGAATTCTCTTGAGCGCCTCGCCAACATTTGAGAAAACCCGCTCTCGGACCAATTGTCCATCGACCCAATAATCCAGTGCCGGCGCATCGGTGAAATTGATATCCACATAACGCTCGCCAACGGGTTCGCCGGTGATGACAACCCGCACAGAATAACCGGCGTCAACGATCAGCCCCCGGGCCCCGGAAGGTAACGGCAAGCCGGTTTTGATTTTGGCCAACTTCTCCGGCGGATAGGTTCCGACGTCCATCGAAAAGTAGCCCCATTCTCCAGGCCGGACCGTCAGTTCCTTGAGCAGTCGCGCATTGATATCGACGAGGTTCTTCGCCGCCTGATCCTGATTGTAACCCCTGAGCAGTTCGTAGGCCCACTTCTCGATAATCCCGGCGACGGGAGCTAGCGGCTTTTCGCGTTCCTTAACCGGGCCTCGATCGATCCACCATTTGCTTTCTTCAAGGGTCTCGTTCTTTTCGTCGGCCATATAGTCGTCGCCGTTCTGCGGCTCGCTAGATTTTAAATTCCTCCAGAGTACTTTGGGCAAAAAGCGAATCAACATCCACAGGCTTGCTGATCAGTCCTTGCTCGTGAGTGTACTGCACAAGCGTCTCTAGAATATGGCGATTCGCTTCCAAGCCGTACGCCCAGGGATCATCGCCGAGAACCTCGCGCTCTTTTTCCATCTCATCGATGGACCACGCCAGCATATATTTGAGCGCGGAGAATTCGTACATGCTTTCCTGGCATAACTTCTTGGATTCGTTGAAAGCCTTGAAGAGGCTCTGCGCGATCCAAGGATTTTTTTCGTAAACTTCCTCCCGAATTACCACGGTGTGCATGATAGGAAAGATCTTGGTGCGACGGAAGTAGTCTTGCTCGACCTCGCGAAAATTCGGTATCAGCCGCTGCACTTTGGGATGACGTCTAACAAACGGCGATGGCATATGCGCTGAGATCATCGCATCGATCTCGCCGTTTGCCAACATGCCTGATAGTGTATTCCCCGCCGGAATCGGTCGGATATCGATATTGGCCGGCAAGTTATGCCTCACCTTATCCTCTCGACCCGGGTGCTCTTCACCCCCGGTAAACCATTTCATCTTTTCCGGAGGAACTCCGTATTCATGCTGCAGAATACCCCGCGCCCAGGTAGCCATGGTGATCTGATATTCGGGTACTCCGACTTTTTTACCTGCCATATCGGCTGGTTTTCTGATGCCGGAATCCGTGTTGATATAGATACAGGAGTGCCGGAATGTCTTGGACGGAAAGACCGGGATCGCAATCAACTTGGGCGCGCCTTTGTCCCGCGACATAAGGTAAGAACCGGTCGACATCTCCGCTGCATCGAACTCCCCGTAGCGCAGCATTCGCCAGAAGGTCTCTTCCACTCGCAATGGCAGATAGGTCAAATCAATGCCTTCGACTTCGACTCTGCCGTCTTGTAGCGCGCGCGTGCGATCGTAGTCCCAACAGGCCAGTGTCAAACGGATCTTTCCCATGCTGTTCTCCTATTCCACTAAATAAATGATTGACTTTGCGCGCCGAATTATCTTATTCCGGCAAAGAACTGATTTGCGCCGACCACGAACTGCTCCTTGTCGCCTTGCAGCACGACGGCCGCTTCCCCCGAAGCAAGCGTCGTCCGCCGCTGAATAGTATAGGTGTTTCCTCTAAAGATGACTTGCTGCCCGGGACAATACTGCTCTAGTTTCAAATGATCGTGCTGCGGATCAATTTTTTCCATGGCAGAGTTTTCATAACACATTCACAATTAAAGCGTAAATCTCGGCGCTTTATGACGGGTGTGAAATTGACATCGGCTAGGGCCGAGAATACAGTCGAACATCGCCAGGGACAAACATGCGAATCGCGGTGATGGGCACAGGAGCGGTGGGCGGATACTTCGGCGCGAAACTTGCCGCTGCCGGCGATGATGTCGTATTCATTGCCAGACAAAGACATCTGCCAGGATTGCGCCGCAACGGATTGCGCATCGAAAGCTTCAATGGCGATCTGCACGTGCGAAATGGGTTGTTCACCGACTCGCCTGCCGATGCCGGCATGGTGGATTTGGTGCTCTTCTGCGTCAAGTCTTACGATACAACTGAAGCGGCAGCGGCGCTGGCCCCGATGATCAGCAAACAAACGGCAATTCTTTCGCTTCAAAATGGCATCGATAATCCCGACAAGATAGCCGGATTTTGGGGCACGGAAAGAACTTTGGCCGGCGTTGTTTATATCGGCGCACAGGTGTCGGCCCCGGGTGTGATCCAGCATTCGTCCGGGGGGAAGATCGTTCTCGGACCGATTAGCGGTCATCCGCGCGACACCGCTCACAGGGTCGAGCAAAGGCT
>JAJONK010000403.1 GCA_021323355.1 Deltaproteobacteria bacterium | reverse complement strand
GGTTTCGAGCAGCACCGCCAGGCAAAGCTCGCGCAGGGTTGAGGCCGGCACGCGAGTGGCGCAGAAGACTGCGAGGCGCCGGCGCGCGTCAGCGATCAGCCCGTCGATTTCGCTCTGGTCAAAGCCGACGCCGCGCGCCAGCTCCAGGAGCAGCGCCGAATGCGGCTTTCCGGCGTCGGAGCGGCCCATTTCCTCCAGCAGATTTTCTCTCAACATCTCCGCCGCCATCGAAGGCAATGATGCGAAGCACAGGGCAACGATATGCGAGGATAGGAAATGGGTGCGAAAAACGTTGCGCAAAAACTCGCGGGCAGCCTCGGGGCTGGCACGTCCCGCGACAAGCTCCTGATACTCGTCGGATTGGCGGAATTGCCGCGTTGCGCTGTCGAAGGCTTGGGTAATTTGTTCGGCGGAAATCATCTTCCTCCAGGTGCCCGCCTTTTGGCGCTTGAGTCGAACCTCAACTATCTGGCGGGAGAAGATTTAACAAGCTCCAGACGCAGCGAAACTCGCTGCAGATTTAGAGCAATTCTCGCGCGCCTTCGAGTAGGAGCGGGCGGTCGAAGTTTACCCGACACCTTGCATGAGGTCGAGAAGATTTCGCGCCGTTAGTCTTGGCCGATATCAGCCGAAGCGGGGTCGGCGGGAGGGTATAGAGCTATCGGTTGCATTAATCTTAAGGACGCTCGGCGGTCTGCAGAGGCTTTGTGTAAAGTTTGAAGCCGCCGAATCCATACTCGCCTACGGGTTTGTTGCTGGCCGCATCGAAGAGATCAATAAGCATGAATTTTTCCGGGTGTCCTGCAAGATAATTTGAAAACGTATCGACGAAACGCTCTTGGCTTTTAAAGTCGGCGCGATAGAAGCCCTCGCCCAAATATAACCGATGAGGCCGCGGCTTCCCATCGAGACGCATCCAATATTGGGAACCGTGAGAGCCGAGAGAATCGAGCCATTTCTTGTATTGACTGATTTTTGCTTCTCGTTCTTTGAATTCGTTGCCGCTCACGCCGGGAGCTTCAAATACTGCGGCTAAGAAGATTACGAGAAAAGCCACCAAAAATGGTTTCATGATTTCCTCCGATCAGATATCGAGTGGTGTCTGACGCAAGGCATTTGCCATCAATGGCCGGATCCCGCGATAGGGTGGATTGCTTGGCGAATGCGTGCGCAATCACGCTCTTTTGTGACAAGGTGGCAACTCGAATGCGGTGATCTGCCGTGGTGGCGAGATTGTGATTGGCCTCGATCAGGCTATGCGGCAATCTTTTGTCGCACAATATCGCTCGAGAGCGACCAAGTGCGTTTCAATTCCGTCAGCTCTTCAGTCGGTACCCGGTTTTGAAGATCCATGCGACCACCGCCAGGCAGATCGCAAAGAATCCCAACGTCATCGCCAGGCTCACGCTGACACTCACGTCGGAGGTGCCGTAAAAGCTCCAGCGGAATCCGCTGATGAGATAAACTACGGGATTGAACAATGTAACCGTGCGCCACGCCGGTGGCAGCATGTCGATCGAATAGAAGGCGCCCCCGAGAAAGGTCAGCGGCGTGATGATCAGCATCGGGATGAACTGCAACTGCTCGAAGCCTTTGGCCCAGAGACCGATGATGAAACCGAAGAGACTGAAGGTCGCCGCGGTCAGCACTAAAAAGGCGATCATCCACACCGGGTGCAGAATCGTGATCGGCACGAACAGCGCGGCTGTTGCCAGAATGATGAGGCCGAGAACGATGGATTTGCTCGCCGCGGCGCCAACGTAGGCGAGGACGATCTCCATAGAGGATACCGGGGCGGACAAGAGTTCATAAACTGTGCCGGTAAACTTCGGGAAATAGATGCCGAACGAAGCGTTGGAGATGCTCTGGGTCAACAGCGACAGCATCATCAATCCCGGCACGATGAACGAGCCGTAGGCGATGCCGTTTACTTCAGTCATGCGCGAGCCGATAGCGGCGCCGAATACGACGAAATAAAGCGAGGTGGTCATGACCGGCGTCACGACGCTTTGCAGCAGCGTGCGCAGGGCGCGGGCCATTTCGAACTTATAAATCGCCCAGACGCCGTACCGGTTGAATCTCGATGGTTTCGTTGCCGTGCTCATTTGCGATCGCTCACCAGGCTGACGAAGATGTCCTCGAGCGAGCTCTGCCGCGTGTTCAGGTCCTTGAAGCCGATGCCGAGATCGCCGAGCCGCTTTAGCAAAATCGGGATTCCAGTGCTTTCTTCATTGCCGTGGAAAGTGTATTCCAGCTCGCGGCCGCCGTCCTTCAGCGCCACCGGCCATTCGCTTAATTCCAGCGGAAGTGATGGCAATGGGTCGAGGAGACTCAGGGTCAGCTGCTTCTTGCCGAGTTTTTTCATCAGCTCGACTTTCTCTTCAACCACCACCAGTCCTCCTTTGTTGATCACCCCGATGCGGTCGGCCATCTCCTCGGCCTCATCGATATAGTGGGTGGTCAGGATGATGGTCACGCCGCTTTCCCGCAGAGTTCGCACCAGCGCCCACATGTCGCGGCGCAACTCAACGTCCACGCCTGCGGTCGGCTCATCGAGAAAAAGAATCTCCGGCTCGTGCGACAGCGCTTTGGCGATCATCACGCGCCGCTTCATGCCGCCCGATAACGTCATGATTTTGCTTTTGCGTTTTTCCCATAAAGACAAGTCGCGCAGCACCTTCTCGATGTGCGCCGGGTTCGGCGCATGACCGAAGAGCCCCCGGCTGAAGCTTACCGTGGCCCACACCGACTCGAACGCGTCGGTGGTCAGTTCCTGCGGCACCAGACCGATTCTGGAGCGCGCCGCGCGGTATTCGCGGACGATGTCGTGGCCGTCTACGAGAACGATGCCCTCTGTCGGGGTGACGATACCGCAGACGATGCTGATCAAGGTGGTTTTGCCGGCGCCGTTGGGACCTAACAGAGCAAAGATTTCACCCTTGCGGATCCCGAGGTCGATACCCTTTAGCGCCTGGTACCCGGAAGCGTAGGTCTTGGTCAAGTTCGAAATGGAAATGACGGGCGGCATGGGATGATCTTAGATGACGGGCATGTTGATGCGCCGTCGATACACGGACGTCAATCAAGCAGGTTTTGCTCGAGTAATCACGACCAGAATGACAGCGCATGCTCTAGAGTGATAGCGATTTCTAATGATTCAAGATTCTCTGCCTGAAGATTACCAGATTCAAAGCCGCAACAAAGCCGCTTTAGTCTTCGCGAGGATTGCCGACGGAAATTTTTTTCTCACTAGTGCAGTGTCTCACGCTTTTGCTACTTTATCCGGTGTATACCACTAGGGACACGAAGGGCACGAATAAAAGAGATAACACGTTAAATCCCCCGTTCGTGTTGTAGCTCGTTGGTCTTCGTGTCCTTCATGCGTTTCGTGGTGGGAAGTTTCGGTGACCATGGCACGAGGAGCGCCCTCAGGCCATTCCATCACAATGTTACCTCGGACGACAGTCATGACCGGCCAGCCGGTGACATCCCAACCTTCGTAGATGGACCAGGGTGTCACCGTGTGAAGAAGTTCCTTGGCGATCTTTGCACGCCGCTTCAAATCGACGACCACAAGATCCGCATCGGCGCCCGGCAGGATCGCGCCTTTTTTCGGATAAAGGCCGAAGATGCGCGCTGGATTTTCACTGGCGACTTGCGCCAGGCGCTCGATGGAGATTCGACCTTTATTTACGCCCTCGCTGAGCATCATCGGCAGCATCCCTTCCACCCGTGAAGGAAAACCGCTGATGGTGGTAAAGACGTTTCCCGTCTCCATGGACTCGCGGGTTCTGGTGTGCGCGACGTGATCGCTGCCGATGCAATCGATGGCGCCGGACGAGAGCGCCTTCCATAGACTTTCGTGTGTAGAGCGATCGCGCAGCGGCACGTTGATCTTCCACGCGTCCTTGTGCAGCACGAGATAGTGAGTGCCGATTTCGCTGTAGACCGTCAAGCCGTCCGCTTTGGCTCTCTCGATTTCCGCGACGGTGTCGGTCGTTGTACAGTGCACGACGTAAATTGGACAGCCGGCGATCCGGGCATAATAAAGGTAGGTCCGGGCATGACCGACCTCGGTGAAAGCCGGCGAGCGATCATCCCAGGCGCCCATGTCGGTGCGCCCGGCGTCCATGAGCTGCTTCTGCAGCACCTGGGCGATCTCCCAGTTCTCGCAGTGAAGCAGCGCGATCGCGCCGAGCTTGGCGACCTCCTGAAAGACCGAGTAAATGCTGCCATCGTCAAAAAAGTAAGCCGGCCATGAGGACTTCCACGGCCCCTGCATCTGCAAGTGGAGCTTGAAGGAGCTGATGCCGTGTTCGTTTGCCAGATAGGGGATTTCTTTGACCTGCTCGTCAGTACTGATGATCGGCGTGAGAAAAAAATCGATGGCCGCGGTTTTCGACGCCTCGTAGAAAGTTGGCATGGATTTCGTGAAATTCGGAATATCGGAGGGCCCCTTCACTTTATCGGCACCGCCGGTGATCGCCAGGCTTACGAGCTGCAAACCCCAGGTCGTCACACCGGTCGCCGCGGCGGCCCGTGTCTCGCTTTTAAAATCGGCGGCCAGGTCGCGATGGCCGCCGAGGTGACACTCGGGATCGATCACTCCCGGAAGAAGATGTTTGCCGCCCAAGTCGATGATCTGCTCTGCATCTGGCAAAAACGCATCGCTAGCGACCGCGGCGATCTTTCCGTCGGCCACGGCAATGCCGCCCTCGATGACACCGGAAGGCGTGACGACCAAGCCGTTCTTAAAAACGATATCGGAGGTGATCTTCGTCATAACTTACTTCGAGAAGAATTCTTTTTCCGAGTCAATGATGGATTTCGCCCAACGCGAGACCAAGTCTTCGGCGAACGAGCGTTCATGGATCCACTTTTGGCTCGGTCCCATGATCGAGTCTTTATACCAGCGCGGCACCACGCGCACGGCTA
>JAJONK010000402.1 GCA_021323355.1 Deltaproteobacteria bacterium | reverse complement strand
TGTCGCTGACCGTAGGTTCGTTTAGGAGAAAGCCATGCGCATGATGTTTTTGAACCACTCTTTTAAACGTCACTCCGCCGAGCTTGAGACTCATATCCAACGACTTCTGAAAAGCTACGCCTCGCCCGAGACCACCTTTGAGCTCGCCTATCCAGAAGACCTTGGCGGCGGTGAAGTACTGAGCCTACTGGAACAGGGAAAGACATTGTCCGGCCTGCACCATATTCTGGAAACACCCGCTTTGGTCAAAAAAGCCATCGAAGCCGAGCAACTACGATTCGATGCGGTCATCCAGAGCAACACCTTCGATCCCGGCGTCGAAGCCAGCCGGCTTGCGGTGCGCATCCCGGTCATTGGACTGCTGCGCGCGTCGTTACATTTTGCAGCGACGATTTGCGACCGGTTCGGCCTGATCGTGCCGCTGCCGTCGCATATGCCTCATACCATGAGATTAGTGCAATCCTACGGCATGACTCGATTCGTAAGCGGCATCAAAACCGTGGACCTTTACGACACCGGTGACTTGTCCGGATATCACGATCTCGTCGTTGAACGGACCCTCGCCGTTGGCCAGGAGCTTGTTGAACAAGGAGCCCAAGCGATTATTCCACTCGGGGGCAAGATTTACCCATACGTTGTGACACCAGAGGAGCTGGCGCCCAAGCTCGGTGTACCGATCATCAACACCAAAGCCGTCGGCGTGAGCTATGCCGAACTGATGGTCAGATGTCGAATCACACACAGCCAACGTGCCTATCCATGGTCGGCGGGGCTAAATCCCGAGAAAGTATCTATGCGCCAGCAATAGCTCCTTGATTGTCGCACTGCACAGTAATAGTTCAAAAGGAAGGAAGACACCTCTGTTGAAATCACGACACCTAGGCCTGCGAAAGCATCGCATCATTTCACATGGCAGTGTCGCCGGCGGAGGATAAATTATGATTATCGACGCTGATGGGCATTTTTTCGAGACCGAAGAGATTTTCGAAAGATACATGGAGCCCGACCTGCGAAACTACCGGCCTCGCCTTCTGAGCGACGAAGACGGCCACAATTTCTGGGTGGTTGACGGGCAGACATCTTACAAGCGACCATCGATCAAGGGAGCCGGCGCTCCGGGCACCGCAGCGCCTCCCGGAAAAAAGATCCAGTCGGCGCGCCGCGCTTCCGCCGGCAGCCAGACGTTAACTAACATAAAGGAGCGGCTCGATGACTTGGACAAAGAGGGTATCGACATCCAATATCTCTACCCGAGTTTTTTGCTCCACATCAATGCATCGGCCGACGGCATACTAGCGATGGGGGTGTGCCGTGCCTACAACACTTGGCTGGCGCAGGCTTGCCGGAAGGCGCCGGATCGGCTGAAAGGGATCGGCGTGGTTTCTCTACAGAATGCTCAGGGCGCGGCAAAAGAGTTATCGCGCATCAAAGATCTGGGAATGAGCGCCGTGATGATTAACGGCACTGCCGGCAGCAAACGGCTGGACCATCCGGACCACGATCCATTCTTTGCCGAAGCGGACCGCCTGGACCTACCCATCGCCGTTCACTTCAGCCTTCAATTTCCAGTGGTCGACAAGCTCTTTGAGCATCATTTTCCCAACCGTGTACTGGCGGGTATTTTCCCAATCATGGCGGGCCTTACCAGCGTGTTTTGTTCGGGTTTGCTGGACCGCTTCAAAAAAATCAAGTTCGCGTTTCTTGAAGGCGGCATCAGCTGGGTGCCTGCCCATGTCGAGCGCATGGATGATCACTTTGAAAACCCGCGCTATGGCGCGCAGGACCTGATTAGCCATCCACCGGGCGAATACTTGAAATCTGGACGGATATTCTTTGGCTGTGAGGGTAACGAGCCCTTTCTGCCCCGGGTTATAGACGATCTTGGCGAAGACTTACTTATGTTTTCTTCCGATTATCCCCACGCCGACCGCAGCGAAGGGACCGCAAGTTATCTAAAAAACCGCAATGATATTTCTAAAGTCGCGCGGCAAAAGCTGCTGGCCGATAATGCCCAGCGTTTTTACGGTATATAAGATTCATTGGCGTGTTTAGATCGGAGCTTCAACCTTCAGCTGCAATCAGAGATATGGTCGTGCAAATGCAAATATCTAAATTTGACTGAAGCGAATATCAACCGGCACGTCTAATCATATAAAGGAGGAGAACATATGAAAAAACACATATTTAAATTGGTTGTAGTCGCTGTCACTGCCTTATTCTTTGGTGGGGTCGCCAGCGCGCAGGACACGAAAGCCGGAAAAACGGGCAAATCGTCGGCGGACTCTCCAAAAATGGAGAAATCGACGGCGAAATCGGGCACAGCAACCGGCGAGGTCACTTCGGTGGATGCCAAGTCGGGCCAGCTGACTGTCAAGGCGAAGGATAAGAACCTCGATTTTATGGCCGAGTCAAAATCAGCCAAGAACGCGCTGGATAAGGTAAAGGTCGGCGACACTGTCCGAGTCACCTACACCGATAAAGACGGCAAGATGGTTGCCAGCTCGGTGAAAGCCGAGTCCAAGGGCATGAGCAAATCAGAAGAGAGAAAGTCCAGCACAAAGGCCGAAAAGAAACAACCTTAACTTCGTTTATCGGCGGTTCTTAAGGGGGTAGCTGAAGGATCGGCTACCCCTTTTTTGTTCTTTGCGAACCTTCATCTGACCACCTGACGAGGCCGCCCCCTGCTGAGAAAGCTTATTGCTTTCAACGTTCTTGTCTACTAGACTTTTATCTATAAGGCAGTAGTTGTTTGTGTCTCAAAAGGAGGAGTGGAGATGGACCTGCCGAAATGCCAAAAATGCAACAACGGGATTTTAATCCCGTTATCCGACTACGGACAGGATGGTGCTTCGGTGATGTTTAAAGCCTGGGCCTGTACCAATCCTGATTGCGGGTTCTCTTTGCGAGTAGATAAAGGTGAAGTGACTTACGGCAAGAGAATTGAGCCGAAGCATTAAACCACCTCCCCAATTCCCGATCAGCATATCTCTAGGCGCTGCTATCTCACGCCGCTAAGCTTTGATTGAAACTTTGAATCGCCTTACCAAACAGTTCGCAGCCTCTCTTTAAAGCTTCTAAACATTTCTTTTGAGTTTTGGCGTCTATCGCATAACGTCGGAGGATTTCAGGGGCAATCCACTCATGCCCCGCTTCGTCGGCAAGTAAGGTATCGCGGTAAACCGATGCGGTCTGCGGGTCGATGGATTCAACCCGTGCGATAAACGATTTTGATGTTCTCGGGAAAAACTCCTCGTGACCGAATTGAACACTGGCGATCAACTCACAAAGCGACTCTAACGAAGCATGATAATCCCACAGTTCCTTTAGTTCTTTCAGTGGCTGATTCCAAAGCGCGTCGGGATCGCCTTTCAATTCAGCAATTCTTTTGCGCAGGATGGACGTGTGTTTCAATTCATTGACCACATACTCGGACATGGGCTGTTGCAGATCCAGATCGGGAATTTGTCCAACCCAGCGGGCAGTGACTTCGGCGGCCTTGCGTTCCATGACCACGCCGAACTGCAGGCGCCGCAACACAATGCATTCATCTTCTCCCAGAACGCCTCGCGGCAACTGATTAACTCGGCAAGAAACTCTTCCGCTTTCAGAGCTTCCATTAGTTAGTTCCTCCGCAAATCGCGCGCATGCTAATTGACAGCAGGCGCGTTTTGGGTTTTAACTTACAGGAAATTCCGCCGCTGTAAAGGCTTCTTGTCCCAGGAAAATCTTGGTCGGCTGACAATCGAACGTAAACGTGTATGGAATCCCAAGAAGCTAAAATGTACGTCGACAACTTGTATAAGGAACTGTACGAGCACTGGGATCGCAAGATCAATCAAGGTCGATTCATGAGCCAACTGCGCGATGGCACTTTGCCATTGGCCTGTTTGCGGCGGTTTTTCAAAGATTGGGGGCTCTTCTCAATCGAAGTGGTGGCTTTGAACGCGGTATCTTACTACGTCCACTTACCTTTTTTCGTGCGCAATTATGATTTGTTGCCGGCCTTTACAGATAAGATCGCCGAAGAGTTGGTTTCTCCCAAACCCCCGGGCCACACACTGATTCTGCTTGAAACAGCCAACGCGCTAGGGCTGTCCAAGGAAGAGCTCTTCGAGCAACCAGCGTCGGCCCCCGGGCGGGCAATCAGCGATTATTCACGGCGCGTATTTCAGGATGGCTCGATTATCGAGCTGTGGGGCGCCCACGTATATGAAGAAACGCTCGGACACTGGGCCAAGCAATGGGGCGAGGCCTTGGTATCGCATTACGGCCTGAGCCAACGGCAGGCGATTTATTTTACCGCGCACGCTGAAGCCGATCTGGTACAGCATGAAGAGCACATGGGCCATGGGCCGTTAAACCGGATGATCCTGCAGCGCATCCTGGAACAAGGATTGACTGCAACCAAGCTCGGCTATGATCCAAAATACTGCGGTTTTACCATGGTCGA
This sequence comes from Deltaproteobacteria bacterium, assembly GCA_021323355.1. Classification (GTDB taxonomy): domain Bacteria; phylum Desulfobacterota; class Binatia; order UBA9968; family UBA9968; genus WHTF01. The sequence goes on along the minus strand of JAJONK010000402.1, from coordinate 2,318 downwards.
TTTGCACGGTCTGATGGAACGGCACGCTTTGGAGAATCCGTATCAATCGGCCAATCCCGCCTAAAGTTTTATCATCTGTGTTACGCCCTATCCGCAACATTTCACGTCCCGCCAAATTACTATCGCAATTGGTATTTAGAAAGCTGGTTGCGTGATCCGCGTCAGAGCGGTAGCGGCTGGGTTGCTTTTATCGTCGTGTTTTTTTTGTTCCCGAGCCGACGCAGAGCCGCCCGGCAACTGGCAAATCCGCGCGCCATTACCTTCATCTCGCACCGAAGTCGCCGCCGCCGAAATCGGCGGGAAAATTTACGTGATCGGCGGCTACGGCAAGAATGGCAACTTGGTTGAAGCATACGATCCACAAAAAGATCGCTGGCAGCGGCGCGCCTCGCTGCCCAAACGGCTACACCATACCAGCGCCGCGGCGGTTAACGGAAAACTGTACATCATCGGCGGCTATATCTCCGGCACGGGTCCGGTCGACACAGTTTACGAGTACGACCCCGCCGTCGATCGCTGGACGGCAAAAAAGCCGATGCCTGCGGCCCGTGGCGCGCTTGCGGTCGGCGTAATCGCAGGAAAGATTTTTGCGGTGGGAGGCGTAGGCCCGGACGGAAAGAACACTGCTGCCAATCAAGCCTATGATCCGCTTAGAGATCGCTGGACCCATCACGCACCGATGCCAACTCCTCGAGATCATCACGCCATCGCTGTTACCAATGAAAAACTTCATGCAATAGCAGGTCGCATCAACGGCGATCACGATCGCAGCATCGGGGTTCATGAAGAATACGATCCGGCAACCGATCGTTGGAGCATCCGCCCGGCGATCCCGAGCATCAGAAGCGGGATTGCGGCAGCTACTCTCAACGGCAGAATTTTTATTTTCGGCGGCGAGTATGGCCGCAAGACACAGAACCGGGTCGAGTCCTTCGACCCGCTGAACAACCAATGGCAAAGCTGGGCGGACATGCCCACCGCGCGGCACGGACTTGGCGCTGTAGCCTGGGGAGAATCGATCCACGTCATCTCTGGCGGACCTAAGCCAGGAACAAGCTTTTCCTCAGCCAATGAAGTTTTTACCCCATAAGTTAAGTGCGACAACGCTATGAAGAGCCGCAGCCACTACTCTCCGGCGCTGAAGAAACTGAAAATCCGTTGCGATAGCCAATCGAGATCGCCGGGAAATCTTCCGGATACGAATCCAACGTGACCGCCGGATTCCGGGTATTCCAGAACGACGCATGGGGAAACTTCTCTGGAGTCCGGCAATGCAGCAGCCGGAAGAAACGGATCGTTGCGCGCGTTGAGCAGCAGAGTCGGAACGCGGATATGCGCCAGACGCCGTTTGCTGCTCGACTTCGCCCAGTAGTCTTCGGCGCTATCGAAGCCGTGCACCGGAGCGGTAAAAAGATCGTCGAGCTGACGAAATGTTGATGCCGCGCGCACCCGTCGCAGGTCGATTTTCAACTGGTGCTTGGCAATCTTGTACAGTGACTTCTGCTTGAGCGTTTTGAGAAAATAGCGCGTGTAGATCAGTTTACGACAACCGCGATCCAACACACCGGCAGCGGCTGCCAGATCTATCGGAGCTGAAACAGCCGCCGCTTTCTCGATAATCTCAAGCGCCCGGTCGCCCTGCTCGCCGAGCCACTTGAGCAGCACATTGCCGCCGAGCGAGACACCGACTGCATGTATTTTCGCTCCCGGATTGTTCTTTTTAAGGCGCCGGAGAATCCAGTCGATCTCGCTCGAATCGCCTGAATGATAGGCGCGCACCAGGCGGTTGTGCTCGCCACTGCAGCCGCGAAAATGCGATATCACGCCGCGCCAACTCCGGCCATGAAAAAGCACTAGCAGATTCGCGCTGCCGTCGCTGGAATCGAGCCAATCGAGATCGATAAAATCGTTATCGGGAGTTTCCCAACGTTCGCGCCGCAAGCAGACATGCGTCTCGCGCTTGAGGAAGTAAGCATAGAGGGTCTGCAGGTGACCGCCCGGCAACCACCACGGCGCCCGGTATTTTCTATGCATGTTCTCTCCGAACGCAAATTTTGCGGAGTTACGCCAGTCAGTTTCCATGTTGAAGAATTCGAAATCCGAATCTCGAAATCCGAAACAATCCAGCCAATCAACTCGAGTCACAATGTTGAAGCCGAACCCGGATGCTTGAAACATTCGAGCTTTGATCATTAGGATTTATTTCGAGTTTCGGATTTGGCAATTTCGGATTTGCACGAGCTTTCGGATTCCTTAAATTTCGATAGGCACATTTCTTCGCGCTCCGGCTATTTTCCTTCACCTTTACTCAAACCTGC
>JAJONK010000401.1 GCA_021323355.1 Deltaproteobacteria bacterium | reverse complement strand
GGTTTTCCATGAAGCCGATAAGCTCGCTATTGTTTTGGCTGGTTCTTTTCACTTCGCCGGCTACGAGCTTGCCCGCCGACAGGCTCTTGGGCGTTCATTCTGCGCGTGTCATGTCTCAGTCGATGCCTTGGATTGCCGAGGAGGCGGGACTCTTTCGCCGATACGAGCTTGAGTTTCCGCTGGTCTACATCGGCTCTTCGCCACTCGCGACAGCCGCAATGCTCGGCGGAGACGGAGAACTTCTAATGGACGGAGGTCTGGGGCCCGTGCGCGCTTTTGTTCAAGGGACCACCGAGCTCGTCTGCATCGGCGGACAGAAAAACATTTTGACCCAGAGTATTTTGGCCAAGCCGCCGATCAAGAGACTCGAAGATTTGCGGGGCAAGAAGGTCGGCGTTACCCGGATCGGAGCCACGACCCATTATTTCGCAACACAGGCCTTCCGCAAAATCGGCATGGAAGCAGGACGCGACTACACGATGATCCAAACCGGCGGAGCACCGGAGATGCTTGCGGCACTAGTAAGCGGCGCGATTGACGCGGGAACTCTATCATCGCCCTTGGACGCCCAGGCCGTCGCCCTAGGTCATCAGTACATCGTCTACGGACCGGATCTTCGCATTCCTCAGGTTGCGGTGGGATTTATGACGCGACGCTCGACGCTCGCCAAGCGGCCTCAGGTACTCGGGCGATTCATGCGTGTTATGGCGGAAGCCGCAAAGATCCTGCACACGAACAAAGAATTTACGTTCAAAGTCTTGGGCAAGCAGCTGAGGATTGACGACCGTAAAATTCTCGAAACCGGTTACAACGCCGAAATCAAAGCCTTGGAGCCCAGGCTGACGATCAGGCCCGAGGCTTTTCAGGCGGTCCTGGATGACGTCGCGCAGATCGATCCACGTGCCAAAAAGGTCAAGCCGGATGATCTCATTGATCGGCGATTTCTTGACGAGATGACCAACAGCGGTTTTTTCGACAAGCTCTGGGGAGAAAAGTCTTAGGTGACGGCTCGTTCATATCCAATGCAAGCGGCAACGGCTGCGCGCTGGCGAGGTCCGGTATCTCTCCTCCCCTATATGAGAGGAACTCCCAAGATTAGCGATAGTAATAAAGCTTGGGCTGAATAGACGATTGTAATATTTAAGTCTGCCAATGTCACCTATCCAAGCCTTGCTTGTAACTTTGATTACTTAGCCAACGGATCCGGTCGCAATTGAAACTTGTAGACCTTCGGCCGTGTGCCCTTGCCGCCTTCCATATGGAACGGCGCTCTAGAGGCGTACGTCGACCATAATCCTTTGCCCTTCCAGCCTGCTTTCGGATTGTCGATGCGCCCATCCATCCACTTGGCGTAGAAGCCCATTGGATAGGGAACGCGGAGTGTAACGAACTTGCCGTCCACCAAAGCTAACAGCGAGTCATTCATGTTACCCGTTGCAATCGGCACATCTTTGCCCAAACCGAAGGTATCGAATTGATCCACCCATGTATAGTAGCTGGACTCGACGCTGCCGGATTCCGTCACGTTTTGAAACTGTGGTCCGGGAAACTGATAAAGCGCCCATCCTTCTGGACAATGTTTCCCCGTAGCAGTAGGACCGTTGAGTACTTTGCATTTGCGGCGATCGAAACTTCCGAGATGCCCGCTCGAGAGTGAAACCCAAACGACGCCATTGCGGCCGATGTCCATGCCACGCACGCCGTAACCATTAGCCTCGGCCGGAGCTTCGTAGATTTCCGTGAGACCGGTCTCGCTTGGATTCGGCCCCGGGTTGAACCTGACGACATAGCCGGGAAATCCCAGGGAGCTACCCCAGATCGAACCATCTACCGGGTTTGCGGCGACGCCGTAGTAACCGATTACGACCCGCTTGTCTTTTGCGGGGTCTACCGCTTCTTTTGGCTCGACGTACTCGTCCCGTCTACCGTTGCCATTGGTATCGAGGATGAACGGTGACCAGCCTTGGGATTTTGCCTCATCGCCGGTTTCCTCGAACATCTTGCGGTTGAGCCAGCCCATCGCGCCGCCGCCCGCACCACCCGCACTCGTCCATAACGTATGATTGGCGTCTTCCGCGAAAACCAGATGATGCGTGGAAAAACAGGTGCTGATGAGAGTAAACTTATTGCTTTTCGGATCATACACCGAGAGGTGCCGGTTAGCGCTGTTCAATGGGAATATCTTGGCCGATGGGTGGTCCGAGCCTTTCTTGCAAAACTCCGGGTTTTCCGGCGGGCGAACCCGCGCGGTAAACCATGTGCGCCCTTTTTCGTCCATCATCGGATTGTGATGATTTGACTGGCTATCCCAAATAGGGTCCGCACCCCAATACGGAGAAGGGGTCATCGGATCCGTTTTTGCCGACGGCGTGTTGGGGTCGCGCACCGGATGCTTGATTTCAGTCGCCTTATGCCGAACCGGGTCCAACACCGGGACGAAGTCCGTGCTCAATTCAGTCGCACCATAGATCAAGCCATTGGCGTTCACCGTGGGATTGCGCTTATCGGTGGAGATCTCATCGTGAAGATAAGCTGTCGGGCGGCTCCAGTCCCACATGGTGATAACAACATTGCGTTCTACACCCTGTGGCCGCTCCGGCTTGGATTTCGGAAATTCACCGGCGGCAATTCGATCGGTCCAATCGGCCCAGAGTCCCACAGATTTTTTTGGGCCAAGTTCTTTAACGCGGGTGAGCATCGTAGTCATCGCCTGTCCGGATACAAGCCGACGCTGCCACGCGTCGGCGGAGGATTTAAACTCGCCCAGTTCTTTCGGTATCGTCCGGGTCGCTTTGTTGCCCAGTTGATGGCACGACATGCAGCCGTTGGTTTTAACTATATTGAGCCACTCGTGCTGACTTTTGATAATTTCCCCAATGCCATTGCCGTTCTCGCCGGTTCCGGGGAACTCAGCTTTGTCCGGGATCTTCAGCATGGAATACCAGTAGATCGCTGGATAATACTCCGCCGCCTTGGCTTCATCAGGGGCCGGCAGAGCCTTCAAGTTAATGGTTTTGCCGGGCGCAGCTTTAACCTTCGGCGAATCCACCAGACCATAGCCGCGCACCCACAGAGTGTAATTTGCTTTCGGAAGATCGGGGAGAACGTAGCGCCCTTGATCATCGGTAACCACGATCTTGGTGTATTTGGTGGGAAGATCAGTGGTCTCCGCGACAACCCAAACACCGGCTTCCGGCCCGTTGGCGCCGCTGACGATTCCGCCTATGTCATCGGCATCGATGGGCACCTTAACATTTTTCGATTGTTGACCGCCCAGCTCGACGGGCGAGAGCGTAAACAAACCACATACAACCAGCGACAACGCGTAGAGAGACAATCTCTGCTTCGGTCTCATGTGGTCTCCTTTCACTTTAAAGTTTAAGCTCGAATGTTCGGTAGCGTCACAGCATGAAGATTTTTCAATATCAAAAACACGGGCAATATTTGTGCGGGATGATAAAGAATCCTACGTCAGCCAACTTGCTCGAAGTTCATCGGGATGCGGTGTGATTTAACTATGCTCAGAGAGCGACGGGGAGAACTCTCTCGTTACAGCTCTACGAGCTGACGATTTAGTCTCCCCGTCTG
>JAJONK010000400.1 GCA_021323355.1 Deltaproteobacteria bacterium | reverse complement strand
AGTATCTGGCGCAAAAACTCGATGATTTCGGCGGCAACGTTGGACTCACCGCAAAGAGCTGCCGGATCGGCGTGCGCACCCTTTCTCGTAAGATGCGCGCTTACGGCCTCGATAAAAAGCTGTTCAAACACAAAAGCGACGTTGCAAAAGCTATCCTACCCAAGACAGGCCAGGCCTGAACTATCCCGCAGATTTAGCTCACCGTTTCCGGCATTCCTTCTCTACTCTTCCTAGGAGATTTTGTTCCATCCACCTTTGAATCCGTGCCGGAGGTGCGCGGGCTGATAGTCTCAATTTGCCGGCATAATTTATTAGATTGTATATCGCCGCTCTAATTTGCTAGACATACGGCCAAGGTTCTTCTGTTACACCCCGGATTGCTGCACTCAAACACAGAAGCCTTCGTGAAAGCACTTTTCCACGCTGGTTGGCCGGCGCCAAGCAACCATGAGAAGATCGAACTGGCACCGATTCAGGTGCTGAGCGGCGGGTTGAGGGCTCTTCGCTGTTAGTTTAATGCAGTGTTCGAGATGTTTGATCATTGTGCGCTCTAAACCTCAAAATCAACATCAAGACCGAAAGAGAGAGGAACGATGACAGAACAGCAATCGAAAGTGGCTCAACTTCTAAGAAAAAATGAACGAGATGTTTTACAGCAGTGGTTGTCATACCAGATCTCCGCGACAACGATGCGAGCCGATTTGATCAAGGAGAGCGATTTGCGCGAGGAGTCGCGTCGGTTTCTGCAACTCTTTACCGCGGTTATGCAACAGAACGGGGATGACGAAAATGCCGGCTCCTGGAAATCGGTCAAAGACATGCTCGGCGAAGTATCGCGCAGCCGCGTTGTCCAGGGCTTCAGTCCGTCTGAAACCGCCACGTTCGTTTTTTCGCTCAAGCAGCCGATCTTCGATATGTTGCGGCGCGAGATACGCGACGTTGAAGAACTGTGCCGCGAGATCTGGGCGACCACGGCTCTGCTCGACAAGCTCGGACTGTACACCACGGAAGCCTACCTGAAGAGCCGCGAGTCAATCATCTCGCGCCAGCAGCAAGAAATGATGGAGCTATCCACTCCGGTGGTCCAGCTCTGGGACAATGTCCTCGCGCTGCCACTAATCGGTACACTCGACAGCGAACGCACTCAAGTGGTGATGGAGAACCTGCTCGAGAAAGTCGTCGAGACCGGCGCAAAGATAGCGATCATCGATATCACCGGCGTTCCCACGGTGGACACACTGGTTGCGCAACATCTACTCAAGACAGTCGCCGCCGCCCGGCTCATGGGAGCCGATTGCATCATCAGCGGCATTCGTCCGCAGATCGCTCAGACCATCGTTCACCTGGGCATTAACCTCGCCGATATCATCACTAAAGCGACCTTAGCCGATGCATTCACCATTGCCCTGCAGCGGACCGGAGCCAAGGTGACGCGCCTGAGCGGCAAAGAGTGAGGTGATTTATGGAACGGATTCCAATCCTAAAAATGGGCCGCTTTCTACTTGTGACTATTCAGGTGGATATGCACGATCGCTTGGCAATGACGCTTCAAGAGGACTTGACCGATCGTATCGTCAAAGACCACGCGCACGGCGTGTTGCTTGATATTTCCTCGCTGGAAATCGTCGACTCCTTTATCGGCCGCATGATCGGTCACATTGCCGGCGTCTCCCGCGTGCTCGATGCCAAAACCGTGGTGGTGGGCATGAGACCTGCCGTTGCCATAACGCTGGTAGAATTGGGCATGACCCTCGATGGAGTGAGCACGGCATTGAATGTCGATACCGGTATGGCGATGTTGAACGCCTCGCTGGAAGAGAGGGAACAACTTAATGGTGGTTCTCAAAGATGAGACTGCTTCTCTCCGGAGTTCTGATGACATCGTCAAGGTACGCCGGATTGTCCGAGAGTGGGCGGTATCGCTGGGGTTCAGCTTAGTGGATCAGACCAAGGTCGTCACGGCAGCCAGTGAGTTGGCGCGTAACGTCATTGATTACGGCGGCGGTGGCGACTTCCGCATTGAGGCGCTCAACAATGATTCCCGGCGCGGGCTGCGGCTGACGTTTTCCGACGAGGGACCAGGCATTGTTGATCTGGAACAGGCAATGAAAGACGGGTTTACCACCGGCGGAGGGTTGGGTCTCGGGCTCGGCGGCGCCAAGCGGCTGGTTAACGAATTTCTGATCGATTCGAAACCAGGGCGAGGCACTACTGTGGTGATTGTCCGCTGGAAGAATCTATGATCCCAGTTTGGGAAAGGCAGAAGACTTTTGAAATAAACGAGCCCAGTCACGTCGCCCAGGTGCGGCGCTTTACCAGTGAGTTGGCCGAAGACGCAGGCTTCAACGAGTCTCAAGCCGGTGGCGTAGCGCTCGTTACCACGGAATTGGCAACCAACCTGCTGAAGCACGCCAGCAGCGGAGAGATCGTCGTCAGACCCATCGTTGAGCGCGGCATCGCGGGGGTGGAACTACTAGCTCTCGACAAAGGCTCGGGAATCGCGAATGTTGCTGAATCTTTGCGCGATGGCTATTCGACTGCGGGGAGTGCCGGCACCGGTCTTGGTGCCATCGCCCGGCTGGCTACCGAATTCGACATTCAAACTCAGCCGGGTAAGGGTACCGCCGTGATGGCCCGGCTCTGGGGTGGCAAGATTGGCGAGACGTCTAAAGATCACATTGCGATTGGGGCGATCTGTAAGCCGATGCCCGGCGAGACCCGTTGCGGTGATGGATGGGGCTGCGAGCTCCTCGCAGATCGTTGCATTTTGGTGCTGGTCGACGGCCTGGGCCACGGAACGGGTGCTGCGGCCGCAGCCGAACTGGCCGTTGCCAGCGTGCGCCAGCACCGCGCCAAAGCTCCGGCGGCAATCGTCCAATACGCTCACGACGCGTTACGCGCCACGCGCGGCGCGGCTCTCGCCGTGGCGGAGATCGATTTGGCTCAGCAATCGCTGCGTTTTTGTGGCATAGGAAACATTTCCGCCACTATCATTTCGGGAGACAGCCTGCGCCATTTAGTTTCTTACAACGGCACTGCTGGTCACGAAGCACGCAAGATTGTCGAGTTCACCTATCCATGGAGCGCAAACGCGCTGTTGATCATGCACTCTGACGGACTAATGACGCGCTGGAATCTGCAGGCCTATCCTGGGTTGCTTCAGCGTCATCCAAGCCTTATCGCCGGTGTCCTTTATCGGGATTTTGTCCGCGGCCGCGATGACGTCACTGTCCTAACCGCCAAATGCCCTGGTGTGAGTACTGAGTAGAAATCAGCCATAAGCTGGGCAATGTATCAGCCGCGATTCCGGGGGATAAATGTTCGAACACGGAGATGTTTTTACTTCAGTCTTGTTTAGGAGTTGCGCTGAGAGCCGCATCAGAACGATAAACCAGGATCGCCTATGAGTTATTCGATCACCAACCTTAGCATCGAATACGAGCACGATGTTGTCTTAGCGCGCCAACGGGCGCGCGAGATCGCCGCATTGCTTGGCTTCGATAATCAAGATCTAATCAAGATCAGACGCGCGTTGCCACGGCAGTCTCCGAGTTGGCGCGCAACGCTTTTGTTTATGCCGGCCGTGGCAGGGTGGATTTCGAGATTGAAGGGCGGACGGTGCCGCAGCTTTTCGTTATCCGCATTGGCGACAACGGTCCCGGTATCGCAAATCTTCAGGAAATTCTGGAAGGGCGTTATGTGTCGCGCACCGGAATGGGGATTGGGCTGATTGGGGCCCGGCGCCTGGTCGATCAATGCGAGATTCACAGTGATCCCAAAGAAGGAACCAAGATCGCTCTCCGAAAAATTATGCCGCGTCATGCGCCGCTGGTCACAACCGCTTCTCTGCGCAGTTTGGTCGATCACTTGTCGCAGCGGCGGCCGCAGGGTCCGATGGAGGAAGTCCAACAGCAAAATCGGGAGCTGGTGCGCGCTTTAGCAGAGTTGCGCGAGCGGCAAGATGAGTTGGCGCGGATCAATCGGGAACTTGAAGACACAAACCGCGGCGTGGTGGCGCTTTATGCCGAGTTAGATGAAAAGGCCAGTCACTTGCGTCGCGCC
>JAJONK010000399.1 GCA_021323355.1 Deltaproteobacteria bacterium | reverse complement strand
CACTCTCGCGCCGCGCAGCCGCAATTTGATTGCCTCGGATGTGCGTGATCTGCGCCAAATCGATACCAGTCAGAACCCCGATCCTCGACTACACCAAGTGCGGATCGCCGACGCCATCGCTCAACGGAAGCCCCAGCTCATCGTCTTCGCCACCCCGCAGTTCTGCACCAGCCGAATGTGCGGCCCGGTAGTCGATATCGTTCGCCAGTTGCTTCCCGCTTACAACAAGCGAGTTGCCTTTATCCATCAGGAAATCTGGCAGGACTTCGCCAGCAAAAAGGTCTTTCCGACAGTAGCAGAGTGGCGCCTCGTCTCCGAACCGTGGACTTTTGTAGTTGACGGGGAAGGAATCATCCGGGGGAAGTTTGAAGGGCTTATGACCGCGCGAGAATTGGAGCAAGCGCTGCAACAGACGTTGCAGCTGAACGCGAGGCGTTCGCAGTAGCATCATTCAGATCCGAGGAGCTAAGAAATGCCGGAACTCGAGATTAACAGATCAACCGTAAACTCGGTCATGCGAATTGAAATATGCCTCCCGAGGGTCTTTCCGTGGAAGCTTCGCGGAGGCGTAGGCTGCGCCACGGACGTTGTAACAAGCTCCATCACCGACATTGGAGGAGAACAATGAAACGTTCCCTGATACTAGTTGTCGCTATTTTTAGTTTGTGTGTTAAGGCCGGGATAGCTTCCTCTGCAGATGTAGAAGATAGCCGACGCCGTACCGGCCCGCCCAATGCGACCATTAGTTTTGGCCAGTGGGAAACCGATCCAGCGCTCGATAGGTTAAATGCCAATCCTACGGGCGGCGCCGGTAACAATCACGAACTTATTCCGGATATCGTTACAATCGAAGCCGGCGGAGCGGTAAATTTCGTCATTTCGGGATTACACAACGTGCAAATTTTCGACGACGGGACGAAACCTGACGATATCGGGACAACCGTGCCCCAACCTCTCCCGGGAATGGGCGGCGGAATTATCGACGATTCAAATAAGAGGATCTATAGGGGATGGGACCCGAATCCGATCCCGAATAACTTCCAGCGCGACCGAGTCGAAGTAGTGCATTTTGCTGAGCCTGGAAGATATCTGGTGATCTGTGGCGTTGTAAATCATTTTGTGAATGATCAGATGTACGGTTTCGTGAGAGTGCTTCCAGAAAAGAAAGGCGGCTTCTAGACTCGATTCGACGGATGCACCGCTACCCCTGCCGCAGGATGGGTTCACGCACCGTGTTTAAGACTTAATTCGGTATTAGCGCGATGCTTAACCCATCCTGATGGGCAGCCTGGTAGATATCGGTCCGGCGCATATTGCCACCGAGAGTTCATCAACGAACGTTTTCCTCGCTACGGTTCTACGTCCAACTCATCTCGCATGCCTTAGATCAGAGTGCTTGCATTCACAAAGCTCGCTCGGCTAATCCGACCAGCGAGAATGCTCCGGCCGTTCCCTTGATCGTCACTATCACAGCGACAGCGGGAAGGGTTCGGAGCTGTCAAATTTTAATCGGACGTTGCGCCGAGGTGATGCAAAATCAGGACGAGCAGTTCGCGGTATTCAAGAGTGCCGTGACTGCAGACAAGCGGGTGCTGCTGGAACGCCAGACAGATCACGAAGCTTTGGACGCGTATTCAAAACTAAACAGTACTGGTCCTTCCTTTTCCGTCCGATACGAACGGGGAATGACCGAGCGCGAAGATTACCACTTCAGCCGAACGCGATAGCGATCTCAAGCCAGGAGATAAGTAAGGGTGAACGGGAGGACGGCTAATCAAGCAAGAATTCAGCTAGCACCCGATTGAATTCATCCGGCTCTTCTATCTGCGGCTCATGGGCTGAATGCTTGAAGCGATGAACTCTGGAACCGGGAACGATTTTTTGAAAATTGATGTCCCAATCTCTTTGATTCAGCGGATCGTGTTCGCAGGACATGATCAGTAATGGCACGCGCAACTGTGAAAGCTTCTTGACGAACTCTTCCGTGCTGGAGCGCGCCTGGTGCACCGGGCTTCTCAGGCGCGCTGCCGAGAGCGCTTCCCACGCGCCAGGGGCAATCGAACTCTCATAGCGCTCGCGGATATTTTCTTCGCTCTGCCATTTGGGATCATGGTAAAGCAGTGCGACGATCTTCTTCATGTTCTCCACTGAGGGCGTATAGTTTTCCAGATCAGCTTGCGATTGGGTTTTGAACACGCTGGCGTTGCCGCAGATCGTGACCATCTTGCGGATTTGAAATGGCGTCGGATCGAGCACGGATGCTCGTAAGATCAAGCCGCCTCCCGCCGAGTTGCCGACGAAGTAGGCCTTGTCGAATCCGATTGTTTGCAGAAACCGTTTCATATGGCTGATGCGATAGCCGGCCGGATCGGAAAAGCTGTAAATCTTGTCGGTCTCGCCCCAACCGAGAATATCGGGCGCAATCACATGAAACTGCTGCGCCAGCGCTTCGATGCTGTGTTTCCAGGTGATTTCGGCCGACGCGCCGTATTCGCCGCCGTGAAGCAACAGCAGATCCGGGCCGCTCCCCGCTTCAAGAAAATGAGTCTTGATGTCGCCGACACGGACGATTCGATGCTGGTAACCGGCCATGGAGATGGATACCTACAAGAACGCCACGCCGCCATCGACGGCGACGGTCTGGCCGGTCATGAAATCGCTCAAAGGAGAAGATAGAAACAAAACGGTTCCGACCAGGTCCTTGGGTAGCTGCACTCGTTTTAGACATCGATCGGTCAAACGCGCGCCGCGCATTTTTATAATCTCTTCGCTTGGATTCTCTTCCGAAAGGGTTGAGCCCGGCGCGAGGGCATTGACATTGATGTTGTCTTCGCCGACTTCGCGCGCCAGGGTTCGCGTGAAACCAATCACGCCGGCCTTCGACGTTACATAGTGAATACGCCCGGCGCTGCCGTTCAATGCTGTGCCCGACGAAATATTGACGATCTTGCCGGATTTCTGCTTGCGCATGGTCGGCAGCACGGCGCGACAGCAAAAGAAGAGGCCTTTGAGATTCACCGACATCATTCGGTCCCACTCGTCAGGATCGATGGAATCGATACCGCCTCGGTTCATGGGAATTGTTGCGAAGATCGCAGCGTTGTTGATCAGAATATCGACCTTGCCGAAGCGATCAAGCGCGAGCCTGACCATCTCCTGCGTCGAGGCTTCATTGGCAACGTCGACCTTCACCGACAACGATTGCGCATCGGTTTGAGAATTGACTTCCTTGGCGACCTTGACGGAGGCCGGTTCATCAATGTCTGCGACAACGACTTTCGCGCCGGCTCCGCCAAAACCCAGGCAATAAGCCCGGCCGATCCCATGACCCCCGCCGGTGACGATAACGACTTTATCTTTAAGTCCTTCGATCATCTGAACTCCTTGACTTGGATTCCCGTCAAAATATCCTCAGACCCGCTGAGGGTCAAGCAACTGAAAGGCTGCTCAGATTTCTTAGCCGGCACAAACTCCCGAAGATTACTTGACACTTGACGGCAATAAATCTTGTTGAGAGCGGTTGCCATGTTATGATTGCTCGATGCTATATCAGTGCAATCAGACGCAGGTTGGGCGGTGCCGTTTTCGATGGCGCGCGGCGA
>JAJONK010000398.1 GCA_021323355.1 Deltaproteobacteria bacterium | reverse complement strand
TATTTAGATCTGGTCGGCCTTGGAGAATACGCTGGCCAATTTCCGCTCTATCTTTCTGGAGGACAACGGCAGCGCGTAGGGCTTGCGCGAGCTTTGGCGATCGAATCCGAGCTGGTGTTGATGGATGAACCTTTCGCGAGTGTCGATGAGCTGACGGCAAGGCAATTGCGGCAAACCACACGACGGCTTTGCGAAAAACTGCATCGCACAGTTCTTTTTGTCACTCACAACCTGCCTGAAGCCGCTTATATGAGCGATTACGTTGTGACGCTCACAACCCGTCCGGCACGAATGGCGGAATACGTCACCAATCCTCTGCCCACGCCGCGAAACTGGAGTCCGGAGATCTACCAGTTTGCCGCTGAATTGGAAGCCAAAGTTACTTTCAAAGAGGAGAGCGAACTATGAATCTGTCGATTGTCATTTCTTCCATCGCAATCATTGTCGCGATGGGCTCATTTTCTCACCCGCCGGTCGAGGCCCAGTCGCTTCAGACGGTCAACATCGCAACCGCTGCCGCGGGTCAGTCTGGGTATATCGCGGCACTCATCGATGCCAAAGGCATCGGCGCCAAACACGGGTTAAAGATCAACAATCTGATGATGGACTTCACGGAAGCAGCCAACGCACTGAAACTCGGACGAGCAATCGCTAGCGCCATGCAACCGAGCACTGCGGTCAATCTCCTCAGGAGCGGCACCGATATACGGCTGATTGCGCCACAGATTTGGTCGGGCAATTCCTGGCTGGTCAAAAAGGATTCGCCCTATAAGTCTTTTGCGGATCTCAAAGGGAAAAAAATCGGAAACTTTGCGCGGGTGACCGGAGCCTATTTCTTCTCGGCTGTGATCGCCAAAGAGAAAAAGCTTGATATCGAAAGGGACTTCCAGAGTATTCCGGCCGAGACCGGCGCTCTGATCGCCTTATTGGAGCGCGGTGAAGTGGAAGCAATCAACATGTTCGAACCGCATACGACGCGGCTGGTACTTTCGGATAAATATCGGGTACTGCTCGATTTCGACGAGGAGCTGGAAAAACTGTTCGGCGCACCGCCACTAAAATCATCAGTGGGCATGCTCAGGGAAACGATCGAAAAGCAGCCGGCGCTGGTGAAAGCGATTCGCGGCGCCTATGTCGATGCGGTTAAAATGATCAAGGCGGGCCAAGACAAGGATTTCTTCGAAGCCAAAGCCAAAGAATTTTTCAATCTCAGCGCGCCGGAACAGATCGCTGCGGGGATACAAAAAAACCGACAAAACTTCGCCGATCTTTGGGGTGAATCGTTCTTTCAATCACAGAATAAAATTCTACAATCAGGAATTTCTTTGGGTTTACTGCCAAAGGTAAACGTGAACGAGCTATGGATAAAATAAGCTTGACCGAAAGAATTGCCGGATCTTCAAGTTGCACGACGATACGCTCTTGTATCGGGTCTAGCTTCGATTTGCCACGAAACTGTTGCGCTGTAAGTTGCTGCCAGACGTTTGGCCTTGGCTGCCGCGACGCAAATACATTTTAACCCAGTAGTCGTAAAAATATTGGAGGCTCTGCTTCGCTTCTTCGGGATGTCCTTCAGCGGTCTCGAAACGAATAGTAACCCACTGGTCCTGAAGAGAGATTCCAATTAGCGAGCTATTTTTCCGGCCGTCGAGATAAGCTCCGGCGCTTCGCAGTATATGCGACAAACTATACGGATCGGGTAGAGGACTGATCTTGGAGCGCTTGCAACGAGCGAGATAGTCCAACTTAACGATCTCCTCAAGATCATAGCGCAGATCAATAACCCCCGAACGCAAAGACCGGCGAAAGTCGCCATGCAGGATCGTGTGTAATCGCGTCATGAACCGGCGTGAGAAGTAAGCACGGAAGCGCGAATCCCCGGTTAATCTCTGAATGCCACGAATGATATAGGCATCCGCAACGCAGACTAAGTCGGCGCTAGTAATTTGGCGCCGTTCGAGGAGCTGGCCTACCACCCTCAGGTCTCGAGCGTAAGAAGACGCAGGCGTTTGATCGACATAGTCTATCTGCCAAGGCGCTTCATCGTGCAAGCTTACGGCGGGAGTAACCAGAGTACTGGCTGTTTTCATTATCCTACCCTCTCACAATCTTCTCGCTTTCGAGTTGGGCGTGGGAGATTGCATTTATTCCGAGCGTTAGCTTGAACCCTCTTGGGGCAAGTTTCACGCCCCAAACTTGATATCTCCGGCAACGCTTAACGCAAGTTGAAGGCCATCAGCCACTAAGGCTGCGTTTGGAAATTTAATGACATTTCTGGTCGATTGAGCGAACAGTTGTGGCAATGATTCAACTTGTCCGACACTTCTGACAATTCATTTTTCGCTAGGAAGGGGTTTCGAGGGTGTATCGGTCGGTAAGAAGGATGCGGGATAACCCGATGAAAAAGGAGCACGTAGAAAGAGCAATTTGCAGCCCTAGAAAATGAGTGGAGCTTTCTGATGTCTGTGGGTTGTAATCTTCACGTCAGTTCCGTCGCGCCCATCAAGAAGCGATCGCATTCTCGTGCAGCACCACGCCCCTCATTGATGGCCCACACGACAAGGCTCTGACCACGACGACAATCGCCTGCGGCAAAGATCCCAGGAATGTTCGTAGAAAATTCGCCATAATCGGTCTTCGCATTCGACCGTGGATCCCGCTCGACGCCCAATTGGGCCAGGACCGTCTCCTCAGGACCAACAAAGCCCATAGCCAGCAAGACCAGATCAGCGCGCAATATTTTTTCGCTCCCGGGTACTCGCTTTGGAATGAACGCGCCCTGCTCATTTTTGCCCCATTCCACATCGTAGACGTGCAGCTCTTTTACCCGTCCGTTGGAATCGCCGACAAATTTCTCACCGGTCGTTAGATAGATTCGCGGGTCGGCGCCAAAACGTGCTTTCGCCTCCTCCTGACCGTAGTCCAATTTATAAACCTTGGGCCATTCAGGCCACGGATTATCCGGCTGGCGTGTATCGGGTGGACGCGGCAGAATTTCTACTTGAGTCAAGCTCTTGCATCCGTGTCGCATCGACGTGCCGACGCAATCGGTGCCGGTGTCACCGCCGCCGACGACGATCACATGTTTGTCTTTCGCGGAAATGTATCTACCATCCTTGTGATTGGAATCGAGCAGGCTCTTGGTATTGGCGTGGAGAAAATCCATCGCGAAGTGGATGCCATCGAGCTCGCGCCCTGGTATCGGCAAGTCACGCGCTTTGGTCGCGCCGCAACAGAGCACTATCGCGTCAAACTCATCTTTGAGTTTGGCAGCGGAAATATCGTGCCCAACGGCGGCGTTCGTTACGAACTTGACGCCCTCGGCCGACATAAGATCGACGCGGCGTTGGACGATCGCCTTATCGAGTTTCATATTGGGAATGCCGTACATCAACAATCCGCCAACACGATCAGCGCGCTCGTAAACAGTAACCCAGTGACCGGCGTAGTTTAGTTGCGCCGCGCAGGCAAGTCCCGACGGACCCGATCCGATGATAGCGACTTTCTTACCGGTCCGATTCTCCGGCGATTGCGGATTGACCCAGCCTTGGGCAAAACCATTGTCAATGATGGCACATTCGATATTTTTTATTGTAACAGGCAGTTCGTTTAATCCGAG
>JAJONK010000397.1 GCA_021323355.1 Deltaproteobacteria bacterium | reverse complement strand
AACGGCGTGGCCGTGATTCACATGGGGGAGATTAACCGGGAAGATGTTATCCCGCAGATGGCCGAGTTTTGCCTGCAGATCGAAGGCGTCGAATGGGGCGTTGTCTCAGGTCTCGTCAATGATCGGGTAGTCATCTCCGTTCGCAATGTCGGCTATGTCAAAAGCGCCGGCGAAATTATGAAAAAACTCTATGACGACATCGGCAGCGCTGGCGGCCATCGAGCGATGGCTAAGGCGGTGATCCCGCTTGACCGTTTCAAGGAACGATACGGCGAGGTCAGCGACCGAGTGATCCGAGACGCGATGTTGCCGATGATTGTCGAGCGCGAAGTTGAACAAATCGCGCATGGCTGAGCCTCCCTCCAGTTTCAGGGAAATCGAACACACCGCCGACCTCGGCGTTGAAGTCACCGCCGCTACTTTTCCTGCGCTCCTGGCCGCTTCAGGAGAGGCGTTGTTTGCCTTGATCGCAGACCCTCGAGATATTCACCTCCAAGAAGAGATCATCGTCTCCGCAAGCGGCGACGAGCCGGAAGAGCTGCTTCACGCCTGGTTGTGCGAGTTACTTGCTCGCTTCAATATCGAAAGTTTCGTCGGTGGGAAATGTGCGATCCGTCAGATCACAGCCGATCGAGTGGATGGAACAATCCGCGGAGAGAAACTAGACCTGGACCGTCACAAATTCCGTACCGAAATTAAAGGCGTGACCTATCATGAGTTCAGGGTTTGGCAGGAAGATGGGTTGTGGCGGGCGCGGATCATCTTCGATGTATGACAGGCTGCTGAAAAGACTCATAGGCTTCGTTGCGTTCAATCGCCTCACGTCAACGTACTTGTAAGTACGCCTACGCTCGCCGCTTTTTCGCGCGCCTCACCTCTGAATCTTTTAAGCAGCCTCTCCCAGAGGTTCTCAGCAGTCGCTAGCTAATGTCATGTCCCCTAAGTTCGCTGAAGAATTCGGTCCTTCGTCTGGCGTCACACTGGCGATGGCCGGATCCAGGCGTTTTTAAAATTACTAAATTCCGGGTCGATGGCTTGCGAACTTGCCCGGAATGACGTTGGATTGGTCAGTGAATTCTGCGACACGGCAATAGAGATAGAACATTTTATTGTTAGACTGAACTTATGGCTGCAGACCAAATCGAACTAAATCGTATCGAGGATTATCTTTGGGAGATCCCGCGCCAGGGCGGCATGAGAGTGCCGGGCCGGATCTACGCCAATGAAAAGCTCATTGCCGGCCTTAAAGAAGACAACAGCTTAAGACAGGTCATGAACGTGGCGCATCTCCCCGGGATCGTCGGTTATTCACTGGCGATGCCGGATATTCATTGGGGCTACGGTTTTCCGATCGGCGGGGTCGCCGCAGTCAGCGCCGAGGACGGAGTGATCTCCCCGGGGGGTGTTGGCTACGATATCAACTGAGGCGTTCGCCTCGTCAGGACCAGTTTGGTCTTCGAAGATGTTAGAAATAAACTCGAGCGAATCGTCGATAGTCTTTTCTCGCTTATACCCGCCGGCGTCGGCTCCGAAGGGGCGATTCCTAAGCTTTCCAGACAAGATGAAAAACAGCTGCTGGATCATGGCGCGCGCTGGGCCGTATCCCGAGGCTATGGGCATCAAGAAGATATCCTGGTGATGGAAGAGGGAGGACGGCTAGCGAGCGCCGATGCGGGTTTGCTAAGCGATCGCGCCTTAGAGCGGGGCTTGAAACAGGTCGGCACGCTCGGCTCGGGAAACCATTTCCTCGAAATAGGCCGAGTGGAGGAAATTTATTCAGCGCCAGCAGCGGCTGCGCTGGGAATCTTGCCTGATCAGCTGGTGCTCTTAATTCATACCGGCTCTCGTGGCTTGGGTTACCAGGTCTGCGAGGACTCTCTCAAGGTGATGAGTAAGGCGATGGCGCGGTACGGCATCTCCTTGCCGGATCGCCAGCTTGCGTGCGCGCCAATCGATTCGCCTGAAGGCCAACATTACCTAGCGTCGATGGCGGCCGCGGCAAACTATGCCTGGGTCAATCGACAGGTGATCATGGGCCAGGCTGAAAAGGCTTTCATGAAAGCCCTTGATGTGAGCGCGAAAGATCTGGGTTTCTCGCTCGTGTATGACGTTTGCCACAATATTGCGAAGTTTGAAGAACATGCCGTGAATGGTGCGAAACGCCGGCTCTGCGTGCATCGTAAAGGAGCGACACGTGCCTTTGCGCCTGGACATGCGCAAGTTCCCGCAGCTTACCGAGACATCGGTCAACCTGTGATCATTCCCGGAGACATGGGGCGGTACTCCTATTTGTTGGTCGGCACCCAGACGGCCATGGAGAAAACGTTCGGTAGCACCTGTCATGGCGCTGGGCGAGTCATGAGCCGGTCGCAATCCAAGAAACACAGCCATAATATCAATATCGACCAAGAGATGGCGCGCAGGGGAGTCGTCGCTCGCTATCAAGGCCGCGGCACCATGGCCGAGGAGATGCCGCACGCGTACAAGGATGTTGCAGACGTCGTCGAGACGATGGATTCTGCCGGAGTGTCTAAACGGGTGGCGCGCTTCCGTCCTGTTGGAGTTATCAAAGGATAAAATTCTCCGATTATTATCTACAACTAGATCTCGCTTGAAACTTTTCGCACGCGCAGAAATTCCCCTTTGCTTGACAAGATCATCGGCCGGGCATAAGGGTTTGAAACAAATTCACGGAGGAGGAAAGTCATGCCTAAGCTTCGCCATTTAGCAATTCGAACCGAAGATACCGGAAAGCTTGCCACGTTCTACATGGATGTTTTCGAGATGCAGGTACTACACAAAGATCAAAATGAGGGAGGAGCCATCTATCTCACCGACGGTTATTTCAATCTGGCGATCTTGCCCAATCACGAGCAACAATCCCCCAACGGCTTGTATCATTTCGGCTTTGAGGTCGAGAACGGAGAAAAGATCGTCGAGCGATTGAAGAAATTCAATCCAAACAAGCTGCCTAAGCAGCGTCCGAACGGGCGACCTTATGCCGAAACCCGCACCTCTGACATTGACGGCAATTACTTCGACATATCCGAGCATGGATTTCTGACGGTTGAACCTGTAGGCGAAAAGAAGCCGAACTAAGACCGTTTGACGTAGACGAAGGCAGCATCTCGATGGCCCTCTCCCACCGGAGACTTCTTTTTATCTTTGCCTTGGCCGCTGGCTTTTTGCCGACCCAGTCGCCCGCCCAAATCAAATCGAATTTCTCTTCGAGCATCACTAGCGAAAGCATGGCCGCGGTCTGGATCGCTAGAGACCGTGGCCTTTTCAAGAAGTACGGATTGGATGTCCAATATATTCTAATGCCGCGTTCGCCGCTGGCTGTTTCCGCGCTGGTCGCAGGCGAGATCGACATGGCGGTGATCGGTCCGGGACATTTGGTAAACGCTGCCGTAGGCGGCACCGATGTGATCGGCATAGCCAATTTCGCGCAAAAACTCGATTATCGTCTAAACACGAGACCGGAGATCAAAAAAAAGGAAGATCTCCGCGGTAAACGGATCGCCATCAGCGGCCCGGGCTCTACATCTCATTTGGTTTCGTTACTGGCATTGCAGCACTTGGCGCTCGATCCCAATGCAGCCAAGATCGCTTTTCTGACGATTTCGGGCACGGAG
>JAJONK010000029.1 GCA_021323355.1 Deltaproteobacteria bacterium | reverse complement strand
AAGATCTTTGGACAAAACCAACACCAAAGCGCCGATGGCGCTTGAAATGGCCATGGCCAGGAGCCACATCGCCCCGAATGCGATGGCGTGTTCACGAGAAACAAACTGGGGCGCCAAAAAGAACAGGTAGCCATTTTCACGCACCCCCAGACCATTCCAACTGATCGGTAACGAGCTCAGGATATTGATCACCGGAATAGTAACTAGCAACACGGCCCAGGGGATCTGAATCCCGAAACCGGCAGCCATGATTTGGTGCAAGCATATTTGCAGCAGGTGAAATACCATCGAAATCAGCGAAATATAACTGACGGTCGCCGGATCGCGCGGGAAAACCTGCGCGATTTGTTCCATGTTCTTGTGCAGCGCGCCTCCTTTGGGCAGCGCGGCAAGGGCGATGCCGGGTCCGAAATACCAGGCCGCCACAATTGCAGTAATGCAAGCTGGGAGCAGCACAAGATATTCACGGCCGATATGCTGGCGACCGACAAACGCGATCGACACTACACCGATGGCGGCGAGAACAGTCATCCCATGGACTCGGTCGGCAAATACCGAGGCCAGTGCAGTGGCTTTCTTTTTTGACTTCCTTCCGAGCACGAGGGCGCGCGCCAAATCGCCACCAACCGTGCCAAACCCAAAACAATTGACAGCCATGCCGAGGAAGTAGGCCTTGGCGGCCAGCAGCCAGGGCGCTTCGATGCTCCCGGAGCGCGCCAGGAGCCACCACTTGTAGGAACTCAGCAGCTGGCCGAAAAAAAAGATAACCACCACCATAGCCAATGTCGGCATCGGAATGCTTAACAGGCTATGCTTTAGCTCACCCAGGTCGACCAGGCGCACGGCCAAAGTTAACATTGCTAAGCTGATAAAAATTTTGATCAGCAGTTTCATCTTTCAACGTATGTAACGATTTTAATAGTTGCTATGAAGCTTAAACTTGTAATGTTGCCATTCCCTTTCACAGACATTACATTCTTGAAGGCTACTGCGTGCACGAACGTGGTTTTTCCCAAGCTTCGCAGTGAAACACAACTTAGAGTTCGCGTCCCAGCGAGTATAACTATGAAGACAGCAGTTTAGCTTCGGCAATCGAATGCGAATTTTGGTAGTTGAAGACGATAAGAAGATTGCCTCGTTGGTAGTTAGAGGCATGGAACAGGCAGGGTTTGCTGTGGATCATGCCGAAGACGGCGAAGACGCGCTTCACCTGGCTCTTTCCGAACCGTATGACGCTGCGATAATGGACGTGATGCTGCCTAAGCTTGACGGGTTAACCATCATCGAACGTATGCGTCAAAAAAAAATCCATACGCCGGTGATTGTTTTAAGCGCGAAGCGCTCGGTCGACGACCGGGTCCGTGGGCTTCAGATGGGTGGGGACGATTATCTTGTCAAACCGTTCTCGTTCACAGAACTGCTGGCCCGGGTGCGTGCGCTGATTCGCCGCGCCAACCACGAAGCCGAACCGACTCGGTTGCTTATGGGGGAACTGTCATTGGATCTGTTAACTCGGGAGGTCATCCGATCGGGTAAAAAGATCGACCTGCAACCGCGTGAATTTTCTCTGCTGGAGTACCTGATGCGCAATAGCGGCAGAGTTGTTTCCAAGACAATGATTATAGAGCATGTGTGGGGCTACAGTTTCGACCCTCAAACCAACGTTGTCGACGTGCTCGTTTCCAGACTGCGCAACAAAGTAGACCGGGATTTCGAAAACAAACTGATTCACACCCATCGTGGAGTCGGCTATGCCATCAAGCTCCCGTAAGCGGTTTCATAAGACGCTCGGGTTTCGCCTTACGTTCTGGTATTCCTCGATTTTTATCCTGAGCTCTTTGACTCTCTCCATCGTTTCTTTTGCCTTCGTGTTCTCAACCATGCGCGATAATCGCAAGGCGATTCAGTTGAAGCTCGCGGAGTACCGATCTCTAGCCGACAGCGAAGGAATTCAGGCACTGGCTAAGACGCTCGCGGAGCAGCGAAACCCCAGCCGGCGCACCTCTTACTTCGTCCGCGTTGTCGCTCCCGTCAACAAGACCGTGTTGCTGAGTAACCCGCGACTCTGGGAGGAGTTCGATTTCATGCGTTTCGACGATCGGCAGATCGACAAACAATGGCATTACTTCCCTTCGCAACGGGACACAGGTTTGCTGGAAGTCACGATAGCGCGGCTCGCAAACGATCAGGTCTTGCAGGTCGGAAAGAGCATTCAAGATCGCGAAGACATTTTGGAACGATTCCGCGATACCCTTTTTGCGACGATGATACCGATGATCCTGATTGGCTTGGGAGGAGGCGCGTTTGTGGCATTTCGGGCTTTGCGGCCAATCCGGGCTCTTATTGATGCCACGCGGT
Source organism: Deltaproteobacteria bacterium (assembly GCA_021323355.1). Classification (GTDB taxonomy): domain Bacteria; phylum Desulfobacterota; class Binatia; order UBA9968; family UBA9968; genus WHTF01. The sequence goes on along the minus strand of JAJONK010000029.1, from coordinate 11,262 downwards.
CTATCGTTGAGACCGGACGGATGAATCTCCGAGTGCCTGAGAGCAACCATCAGGATGAGTTGGACGAACTGGTGCGACTTTTTAACAGTATGCTCGAGAGAATCGAACGGCTCATCAAAGGAATGAAAGATGCGTTGGATAATGTCGCTCACGATCTTCGTACGCCGATGGCCCGATTACGAGCCACAGCCGAGATGTGCTTGGAAGCGCCGGCAAACGCCGAGCAATACAAAGAGTCGTTGGCGACGTGCGTCGAGGAATCGGATCGTATCCTTACGTTACTGAACAGCATCATGGACGTTTCGGAAGCCGAAACGGGAACCATGCGCCTGAAGCTCGAAACCGTCAACCTTGCCAAGCTCATCCGTGAGATGGTGGAGTTGTACCAATACGTCGCAGAGGAGAGGGATATCGTCGTATCGATGGATTGCAGTGAAGATCTCCACTTCACCGCCGACTTTATCCGGATGCGGCAAGTGATCGCCAATCTGTTGGATAACGCGATTAAATACAACCGGATCCGTGGACGGATCGTGATCAGCGGCCGTGTCGAAGGACATCAGACGGTCATTTCGTTTCGGGACACCGGCATCGGCATTCCGGCCGAGGAATGTCCGCAGATATGGGACCGTCTCTACCGCGGTGATAAGAGCCGGTCACAGCCCGGTCTCGGCCTCGGCTTGAGCGTAGTCAAAGCCATCGTTCGCGCCCATAGAGGAGATGTCGAGGTTAGCAGCGAGCCTGGCGTAGGTTCCGATTTCACCATTCGTCTTCCTGCCGATTGATCTCCTCGCCTTCTTCTCCCCCTCTCATTCCGAACCTTTCAAAACTGTAATCTTGCCGCAAGGTTCGAGCAAGGTTGCTGCGATAGAGTCCATCGCGGCATAGATGGGTTTGTTCAATTGAGTCGAAATGGACGGCTGGCAAGCGGAGTACGATTGTATGTTGATAGATAGCTACGGCAAAAAGCTCGCACTCCACAGATGGCATTGTTCTGACTTCCCGCAGGCGGCTCCTGAGTACGAATGTGTTAACTGCCACTTGAAAGGCCATTGCTATGAATTCGAGATGTGCCGAGAAGTTGATGCCTTCGGTATTTTGATTAAGCAAAGTAGGCAGATTATAGAGTGCCGGCATTGCTCGAGTGAGTTCGTGGTCGGCTCAGTGGATCTGCCAATCAACGAGCGAAGTCTAACGAGCTAACGAAGTTCAACATTCGCGAGCTCAGCAAGGAGGACCGAAAAATCCCTGCTCTATTGCGTTTTCACGTTGATCGAGTTTGGAGTCTTCAAGTCACTGTCAAATGAAAACATCAACCGGATATTCTCTGATCGATCGAGTCATGTGCGCCAAGAGCCTTGACCGCCATACGTGGTGCTTAATCGCATTATGTCTCTTTTGCCTGGTGATTCTGTTCTCCGACTTAGGAGCCGCGGCATTGTTCGAGCCCGACGAAGGGAGGAATGCGGAAGTCGCCAGAGAGATCCTGCTGCTTCGTGATTGGGTTACGCCGCACTACGACTTTATTCCACGCCTGGATAAGCCTGTTTTCTTTTTTGGCTTGGTAGCTCTTTCCTTCAAGATCTTTGGTCTCGGCGAGTGGTCGGCTCGTCTTCCTTCAGTGCTGGCGGCGCTCGGTTGTCTTTCACTCACATACGTTCTTGCCCGGGCTATTTTCGGCCGGCGCGCGGCGCTCTGGAGCGTGTTGATTCTTGTGACCAGTGTCGAGTTTTTTGCCCTCTCTCGGACCGTGATCCTCGACATGATGCTCACAATGTTCATAACCCTCTCTCTGGTTTGTTTTTGGTTAAGTCAGCTCGCCGCCGGCCGTCGGCGCAAGACCCTGGTTCTTCTAATGTATGTTTCCCTGGGAGTGGCTACGCTGATAAAGGGCCCGATCGGTTTTCTCCTTCCCGCTGCAGTGATCTTCTTTTACCTGCTGTTATCGAGAAAATGGGCGGTCCTAGGTGCAATGGAGCTATCGCTCGGAGTCCCGGTTTTCCTGTTTGTCGCCGCATCGTGGTACGTTGCGGCCGAGCTTCGCAATCCCGGCTTTTTACAACACTTTTTCTGGGAGGAAAACTTCGTCCGCTTCACCAGCACGCAATTTAAGCGCAGCGGACCTTGGTATTACTTCATCATGGTTTTAGCCGTCGGGTTTTTTCCTTGGACGGCCCTTCTTCCAATGACCGTCGCTGATTTCCGGAGGCGCTGGCCCGCGCAGGAACATTTGTTTTTAGTTTTGTGGATTGCTGTGCCTTTCGTTGTTTTTTCCTTGTCAGGATCTAAGCTGCCCCATTACATTCTTCCCTTATATCCACCCCTGGCCATTTTGGTCGGTGCGACGGTTGCCAAAGCTTTTAATGTATCTTCACCGAGAATCAGCTGGGTTGTCTCGTTTCCGGCTGCTACGTTTTTTTCCCTCGCATTGCTATCGGCTCTCTTGTTCCTGTCGTCTGGTCTCTTGCCGGATCAGGTCCAGACCCGTGTTTATGCCGCTCTGCCCCGAGCTCCGATTCTGTTTACTGCCGGCGTAGCGGCCGCGCTCGTACTTGGCCTCGCAGCTATCACGGGAGGACTCTGGCGCAGGGCATTTTATCTCTACGGCGCTACCGCTCTAGGGTTTGCCGTATTTATCCTGATTGCGGAACCAATCATCGCTACAGTGTCTCTAAATCGATCGTCCAAGCAACTCGCTAAGGCGGCAGCTTCGCTGATCCATGAGGGAGATCAGCTAGTCTTGTATGAAAAATACCTGAGCAGCCTGCCTTTTTATCTTGATATTCAAGAGCCCATCTGGGTGGTGTGGTCGGGAAATAAGAGCCAGGTCCTCGGCAGCGACTACATTGCCAAAAAGCGGCCCGAACCAGCCGGCGGTTACGGCAAGGTACTGTACACCCACGAGGAATTCGCAACCCTGTCGTTAGCTTCCAAAAACCGACTGGTAGTGTTTGTCGACCATCGGGGCTTCGACACACTACCCAGCGCCGGAGGGGCGCCAATTAGGCTGTTAGACGTTGGCAACACCTCGATTGTGACTAATCACCGGCAGGCTAAACTCGTCTCTTTAAACGGATGGACAAGGTAGTGCAGAATCATAGTTGCCCGCCTATTAGCTACGGCTCCAGCAAAACGAATTTCGTTGTGATTGCGTTCAGTTGCGGAGGAGAGATCGGCATCGAATCAACCGCCCGATCTCCGGCTCGTATTACCGTTTTTTGCGGCTTGTCTGGAATTGAAAAGACCTATGGCACTCGAGAGCATCGATGGGTCACCAGGGAGATCGTCCATGCACGTGTTAACTGCCCGGCTTTTTGAGACGATTGTCGAACCCGACGCCAGCTCGATTCTCCACGTGTTTCTTCTAAGTGTCCTGTGCGGTGTTTTATACTTTCCTTACCTGGGCAGTACTGCGTTTTTCGATAAGGGGGAACCCAGAGAAGCTCTGGCCGTGCAAGATATCGTGCGACGCGGCGAATGGTTGTTCCCTCTGAAGAGAGCAACGGACATCCCTTCCAAGCCACCGCTATTCCATTGGTCGGCAGCATCGGTATCCAAAGTAATGGGCAGGCTTGACGAATTCACCACCCGTTTACCGTCGGCGTTCTATGCGACCTTAGGTGTCATAGTGATCTATCTATTTGGTCGCAATCTTTTCGGTGCCCAGATTGCGTTGCTCGGCGGCGGTATTCTCGCCACTACACTGATCTATACGAACCAGGCGCTCACCGCGCGAGTCGACATGACTCTTTGTTTTTTTATGACGCTCAGCCTGGTGATTTTCTATTCGCTTTATCGGCAGATCCTGACCGGCGGATTCTGGTATTACGTCTTCTACATAGCGCTTGGAATTGGCGTTCTGGCAAAAGGCCCGCTGGGTATATTGCTGCCCGGGCTTGTGATCGGTTCATTTCTGGCGCTCAAGAAAAGATGGGACCTGGTCTCAAAATTGTTCTTCCATCCCGGAGTGATTCTAACCTTGCTATTAGTAGCAGGTTGGTACGGTATCGCGCTTACGCGCGGCGGAGAAGATTTCATGGATCGACAACTTCTCCAGGAAAACATTGAACGATTCGCCGGCGGCTCGGGCCACAGCCATCCGGTCTACTATTATATTACATATCTTTTTTCCCAGGGCCTTCCATGGAGTCTTTTTCTCCCATTCCTACTTTGGGGTTGGTTCAAACAGAGTCTTCTGTCGGACGATGATACCTTGTTTCTGAAGCTCTGGTTTGTGGCCATGTTCGCTTTCTTTTCGATTTCGATGGGAAAGCGGCCGGTTTACCTCCTGCCATTGTATCCCGCTTTATCGCTGCTGATGGCGGTCTGGTTTTATAAGCACGACACGGTATCGGCCAGGGAAACCGTTCTTTATCGCTCGGTCGCAATGCTCGCCGGTTTGCTGGCTGTTTTGCTGTTGATCATTAGTGTTGGCGCGATGTGGAACCATGACCCGGGATGGTTTTTCGCGCCAATCGAGAGTGTTCTCAAACCAAAAGACCGCGCCAATCTGCTTCTTGTCAAGAATTCCTTAGCCGCCTTTGGCGCATCATTTACGGCCATCTCGCTGGTCTCGTCGCTTCTGTGGCTTTCTTTGTCTCAATGCCTGTGGGCTGCTCGGCTGCGCCCGGCAACCTACCGACTTATATTGATCTCTATTCTGTCTGCTTTTGTAAGTCGGGGCATTGTCATACCGGTCATCGCAGAAGCAAGAAGCTATCGCCCGTTCATGGAACAGGTGGAGCAGCGGATTAAGCCGGGAGACAAACTCTACCTGTTTGGCGAGTCTTTCAACAGCGATTCTGTGGTTTTTTATCACGGTCGTCCGATTGAAACGATCGACCAATCACCGGAAGCAATCGCAGCTAAGATAGGACCAGGCAACAACTACATCATCATGACCAAGCAAACCTGGGCAGAAATTCAAGATTATGACCGAAGTCTCCCGGCACCGGTTTTTTCAAGCATGAGTACCGGTCAGGAGGGTGACGCGTCTTTGGTTATGATTCAGACGCGAGGGTAAAATATAAATTATCAGGGAAGTGCTTTATGGCTCATGATTATCTGTTTAGCGAGAAGAGAGACCAGATCAGAGATTTCGATTTCGGCAAAGATACCGCGGTTGTTTTCGATGATATGCTCGACCGTTCGGTGCCTTTTTATTCGGAAGTGCAGCGCATGATCGGAGAAATCGCCTCGGATTATGCGGTGGACGGCACCCAACTTTATGATCTGGGTTGCTCGACGTGCAACGCGTTTGTGAAATTGGACCCAATTCTTCCACCGAACGTCCGCTTTGTCGGCATCGATTTTTCCAATGAAATGCTTGATCGCGCACGGGAAAAAATCAACCAGCACGGAATAAAGCGAGATTACCAGCTCATTTGCGCCGATCTGAACGAGGACATAGAAATCACCAACGCGTCTGTGGTGATTATCAACCTGACGCTGCAATTTATTCGACCCGTGCGCCGGCACCGGGTCATCAGCAATATCGCTAGAGGAATGACTCCGGGCAGTTGCCTCCTGGTCGTCGAGAAAGTGCTGAGTAAAGATCCCAAGATCAATCGCTCGTTCATCAAATACTATTATGATTTCAAACAGCGTAATGGCTACAGCCAGCTCGAAATCGCCCAAAAACGCGAAGCGCTTGAAAACGTTCTAATACCCTACAGGCTCGAAGAGGATTTCGAGCTGTTTCTGAGCAGCGGATTCAGTTTCTGCGATCTCTTCTTCAAGTGGTATAACTTCTGCGGCATGATCGCGATCAAGTAATTTTATGGATCAGATGGTTCCGCCGGCTCGGTCAGCGGCAGAGAAGGCCTATGGAAAGCTACGGTCGGTAAATGTCAAACTGGGCAACTTTTTCTTCCAGTACCGCAATGTTCTTTTCCCCCTCATCTTTGTTCTCGCGGCTATAATTCTCAGGCCGAGCATCATGTTCAATTCTCCGCTTGCAGATCGCCTAATCGGCGCGAGCGGCATGGTCATCATCTTGCTCGGAGAAGCTGTTCGGCTGGCAACCATTGGTTTTGAGTATATTCATCGTGGCGGCAAAGAAAGGCGAGTGTACGCAGGGCGGCTGGTTCAGGGAGGGGTCTACGGTCTGGTGCGCAACCCCATGTATATCGGCAACGTGTTGATTGCGGTGGGGATGACAATGTTTCTAAGATCGCCGCTGGGATATGTCATTTTAATACCGCTCTTCCTCTTCCTCTATCAGGCGTTGATCGCAGCGGAGGAAGCGTACCTGCGTGATCGGTTCGGCAGTGATTACGAAAATTATTGCGCGAACGTCAATCGCCTTGCACCTCGCTTGGATCGTATTCCCCAGGCATTTTCAGGAATGCGCTTCGATTGGAGGCGTAGTCTCAGGAAGGATTTGGGCACAGTTGTCGGCTTGATGATGGGGCTGATCCTAATTCCGATCTGGCGAACTTATTTCCTTTATGGCTGGTCGGTTACGGGCTCGACGATTTCTTTCCCTCTGAAGTTATCTCTTGCTTTAACGTTGGGATACCTAATCCTTCTCCGGCTCAAAAAGAGCAGTCAGCTATAACAAATTTTTACTTACGTCGACGGAAAGAAGAAATCGCGACTGGTGATCGGTTGAACCGGTGCCCCCCAATCTACCTCCATGCACTGCTATCAAAGATCCGAGACTGCGGATTGGCAACGGCCAGCGGCGTAGCGTCGCCGTTTGATCCCCTAGGCTTCTCCTCCCTTCTCCTTTCCAACCCTTCAAAACTGTAATCTTGACGAAAGGTTCCAGCAAGCTTGCCGCGTTAAAAGTACAAGCATCCGGTTATCCGATTGCGGGCTTTGAACCCGACGGTCAACGCGGCGACGATAATGCGGCTGCGGAGGCATGTAATCTTTTGGAGAGAGTCACGGAAATAATGCAAGAGGCCGCAGTCGGAAGGCCGCTTAATTCAAAATTAAAAGCAAGCTCAACTCAAATCGAGAGTTGGAACTGCTGGTCGGACTTCACAACGAATCAGTTTGCCTGGTCGGTGCTGTTGTTGGCGGTTCTGCTGTTTCTGCCGCTTCTTGGCGGCCGTGATTTATGGGCGCCGGTGGAGCCGCGCTATGCCGAAATCGTCCGGATCATGTTTGCCAAAGGTGAATGGGTGGTGCCGACGGTCAATGGTGATCTCTATACCGACAAGCCGATCCTTTATTTTTGGCTGGCGCTGATTGCGTCGAAATTAGCGGGCGGGGTAAACGAATGGACGATGCGTCTGCCATCGGCTCTGGCGGGTATCGGCTTTGTCTTGGTGACCTATTTCACCGGCCGCGACTTCTTCAGCCCAAAAGTCGGATTGATCGCCGGGACGGTTCTGGCGACTTCAATGCGTGTCATCTGGGAAGCGCGCTGGGCGCATATCGACATGCTGTTCGGATTCTTCTTTCTACTGACCATTTACTTCGCCGCTCGTTCTCTACTGGGTAAGGGTGGAAAGCGCGAGATTCTCTGGGCCTACGTTTTTATGGCAATGGCGGTGCTGGCCAAAGGACTGATCGGTATCGTGCTGCCGGCTCTCTTGTTGGCGGCGTTTGCGAGTGTCCGGCGTGATTGGCGCCTCCTCGTCGATGTAAAGCCGCAACTTGGTGTTCCGATATTCTTCCTCATTGCAGCGCCATGGTTTTATCTCGTCAACAGCGCTACCGATGGAAAATGGCTGGCGGAGTTTATTTACATTCATCATCTCCAACGCTATACGGAGTGGGAGGGCCATCGTCACCCATTCTTTTATTATTTTAGGACTTTGCCCGTGGACTTCTTGCCGTGGACCGTCTTCGCTATCCCTGCCACCGTCGCTTACTTTCCTTACCGGCAGTTATTACAGCGACCGCAGGCTCTGTATTTTTCGCTATGTTTTCTGGCGGTGTTTCTGTTCTTCAGCCTCTCCGATAGCAAGCGCGACTTGTACCTCCTGCCGCTCTTGCCAACCCTGGCTTTATTGGTCGGCAACTACATCGACGATCTAGCGGAGAATCGGATAGCGGAGAGCGCGCTTTACCGATGGTTGAGCCAATCCGTTTTCGCCGCGGTGGCTGTCATCGGTTTAGGACTGCCCATTTTCACGTGGATCGTTCGGCGGGAAATGTTTTGGATCAGCCTGTCCGCCTGCTTGATTTTGTCTCTAGGTGGAATTTTTACGGTGATTTTTATTCGGAAACGCCGGCCGCTGAAGGCAGTCACAGCGGTGGTTCTGCTCATGGCTTCGCTCACGGTATGCGGTTCGATCTGGATTTTGCCGTACGTGAACCAGTTCAAATCGCGCCGGTCGTTTTCGATTGAGATCAAAAAATTCGTCCCGCCGACGGCGCCTTTGTACATCTATGCCGATACCATGAATGACTTTAATTTCTATACTGAGCGTGAAGTCATTCCGGTGTTGTCTTCAGCCGGCGAGGTTGCCGACGTGCTCAGGCAAATCGGCAGCAGTTATCTACTGATAAAAGAACGCGACCTGAAGAGTTTAGGCATGTTCGGACCGGAAACAGTGGTGGCTACGGATTGGGTCGGTAGCACGACCTGGAACCTGATCGCCTTGAAAGCGAAACCGCCTGTGCCTATACCATTGGATTATGCGGCCGAGTAGAAGCAGTGAACGTTCTACTTAGTACGTCATCTCTCACCTTAGACGGCTGCTCGGATCGCGCCGAATCGCCCCTATAAATTTCCCTTGAAGAAGTTTCTAACGCGGCTCTGATAATTGGCATCTAGCTGCCCATGAGCAAATTCCTCGCTAAACCAGAATTCTGCTCGAGGATTGTTGGCCAACGCCTGCTGCAATGATTTGGCCTGAGAAAATGGAATGACATCGTCGGCAGACGAATGGGTGATCAGGATCGGAATTGCGCTGTTGCGGATTCTCTCCGCGGGCGAGGCATCCCTTAGATCGATGCCGAGGATAAGCTTAGCCCATAAACTGATGAGATACGCGATGGGGTAATTGATCAGAGGAACTCTGAAGAGCTGCAAAGCCATCTCTGCGAGGCTTGCATAACTCGATTCCGCAACAACCGCTCTGATCTCGGGCGCTTTATCAATCGCCATCAAAGCCACCGCGCCACCCATCGAAAAACCCCACACGCCCACTTCTGTAATGGCTCGGGTCTTAAGAAATTGAATCGCCGCCAGCAGATCTTCGACCTCTTTGACTCCGGCCGTAGAATAACTACCCTCGCTCGCCCCGAGATAGCGAAAATCGAACAGCAGGAGGTTAAAGTCATCGTGCAGAAACGCCATAGGCGGCAAGATGTTCCCTTTGTCGGCGGGATATCCGTGAAGCAGGATGACGGTCTGGTCGTTGGGTTTTTTGGCCGGGATGTGCCAGCCGCGCAAGGTCAGCCCGTCCGCCGTTTTGAACGATACGTTTTCGTATTCCATGCGCAAGTCGCGTGGAGTGATGGAAGAGTGGATCTTCGGCGGGCGAATGGAGACATAGAACCCCCACGCGCTGATGAAAATCAGAAATGCCAGGACGATCAGAACAACGCGGAAAATAGCGTTCACTTCTGGCGATTGTTCCTGACCTATGGGGAACTGTCAACTTGTTTGCAAACCTAGGCCGCGCTGATGCGAAGCTTTATTGCACGGCGAACGGGATGGTCGGTTATTGTCCGCCTACGTTGACACAAAGCAGTCACTTCGCATAATTTCGGGTGATGTCTGCGACAAAAAGTTCGCGCAACAAAAGGAAACCTATGAAGCTTCTGAAAACTTTGCTGATCTTGTGTTTCATAATCGGCGTGCGGACATCAATCGGAGCGCAGGAACCGTTCTATGAAGGCAAGACCCTTCGTTTGATCGTTGGGCTTTCCGCCGGTGGCGGTTACGACCTTTACTCGCGTGCAATCGCCCGTCACTTGGGCAAGCATATCCCCGGGAATCCGACGGTGGTCGTGGAAAACATGGTCGGCGCTGGCAGTGTGCTGTCGGCAAACTACCTCTATCGGGCGGCAAAGCCGGACGGTCTTACCATCCTTAATTTTCTCGGCGGTTTGTTCTTGCAGCAGCTGATGGGAAAACCGGGCATCGAATTTGATTCGCGTAAATTCGAGTACCTGGGGGTCCCTGGGCAAGATCACTTTCTGATCGTGGTCGCCAAATCCACCGGAATTCAGGATGTGAAGCAGTGGATCGCATCAAAAAAAGAGATCACCATGGGTGGAGTTACGCCGGGCGGCGGCACCGACGATCTTCCCAAGGTTTTAAAAACGACCATCGGTCTGCCCGTTCGCGTCGTGTCGGGTTACAAGGGCACGGCGGAAATCAGACTTGCCTTCAACAGCGGTGAAATAGCGGGAGTCAGCAGCGCGTGGGAATCCTTGAAGGTCACCTGGGCTCGCGAATATCAGTCAGGCGACGCGGTTGTCGTTTTGCAAGTTTCTTTGAAATCCCATCCGGAGCTTTCCAAGATCCCTTTGGCCTTCGACTTCATCACAAATGATGCGGACAAGAGATTACTGGAGGCGGTTATCCGGGTGCATGGGCCGAGCGTGCGGCCGTATGTCACCGCTCCCGGAACAGCGAAGTCTCGGGTCGAGCTCCTACGCAAAGCTTTTGCCGACACCATGGAAGACCCGGAATTTCTCGCCGATGCAAAAAAATCCAAGCTCGATGTCAATCCGCTAACCGGTGTAGAGTTGCAGGAAAACGTCCGGGAGATTTTCAATCTCGAGCCTGCGTTGGTAGAAAAGCTCAAAGACATTTTAAAGTAAACAGCGACTCCAGGCAGGCGAGATTTGGCCGATCGAACTTCAGCCATGTATTTTGTGAGTGTCGTCTTTGACGACGCTTCGCAGATCGGCATTAACTTTTCCAATGAAAAACTTCTGAAGGGGAACTATTTTCCAATGAAAAACTTCTGAAGGGGAACTATGAAGCTTGTGAAATTTTTGCTGGTTATCGGTTTGGCTTTCATCGTTGCGCGTTTCGCCGGTGCGCAAGAACCGTTCTACAAGGGCAAAACCGTGCGCATAGTGGTGGGATTCAGCGCCGGTGGCGGCTTTGATGTTTATAGCAGAGCGATCTCCAGACATATAGGTAAGCATTTGCCCGGTAATCCAAACGTCATTGTGGAAAACATGACCGGCGCCGGTAGTCTGGTCGCCGCTAATCATGTTTTTAAAGTCGCTAAGCCTGACGGTCTCACCATCGGCAATATCAATGGCGGTATCTTCATGCAGCAGCTCCTGGGTTGGCCCGGAATTGAGTTCGATGCCCTCAAGTACGAATACATCGGCGTT
>JAJONK010000396.1 GCA_021323355.1 Deltaproteobacteria bacterium | reverse complement strand
AACAAGAAAGCGGCGGTGGCACCTTCGGTTGAAACATGAACGGAGCTGAAAGAACATCAGCACAGACACAGTATAAAGCAGCCCGGATCTCTTTCACCCGGGACGGCACGCTGCACTGTGAAGGCGCTTGGAGGCTTGATTACCTGGCAGAACTGGAACGTCAGATTGACTTGCTGCCCGAAACCTTCGCTGGACCGATAAATTGCGACGCCCGAGCCATCGATACTATGGATACCGGAGGCGCGTGGTTGCTGCGGCGAACGTTGAATGAGTTGCAGCGCCGAGGCTGCAGCGTATCCCTGAACGGGCTCTCCCCGGAGTTTGCCACGCTCATGCAAACCGTGGCGCGGGGCTGGTTGCAAATAGAGCGGCTCCAACCTTCGCCCCATTACGGTTGGTTGGCGCGCATGGGCCAATTTGCCTGCGCTTCTGGCGTTAATTTCTTGAAGGCTCTTTCTTTCGTCGGTGAGACCGCATCCGCTTTCTGCTCGCTGCTCACCCGCGCGAATCAGATCCGCTGGCGGGTATTGCTTTACAATCTCCACGTCGACGGTCTTAACGCCTTGCCGATCATCGGTCTCTTGTCATTTCTGATGGGCATCGTGATCGCCTATCAGGGCTCCGAGCAGCTCAAAACGTTTGGCGCCAATATTTTCATCGTCGATTTGGTCGGCATCTCGCTGCTGCGTGAGATCGCGCCACTTCTTACGGCGATTCTTGTCGCCGGCCGCTCCGGCTCCGCCTATACTGCGCAAATCGGCACGATGGCAGTAACGGAAGAGTTGGACGCGTTGCGTTCATTGGGCATTTCGCCGATAAGTCTGCTGGTCATACCGAGGGCACTCGCCTTGGTCATTGCCCTGCCTTTGCTCACGGTATTTGCCAACATCGTCGGCGTGTTCGGCGGCATGTTGATCGCGTTGAGCCAGCTCGGTGTGACCTTTACGGAATTTCTCAACCGGTTCGAATATGCGATTGTGCTGCGCCATTATCTCGTTGGGATCGGCAAAACGCCCGTCTTTGCCGCCATAATCGCGCTGGTGGGCTGTTACCAGGGTTTTCAGGTGTTTGGCGGCGTCGACAGTGTCGGCCGCCGTACCACCCTCAGTGTCGTCCAGGCGATTTTTTTGGTCATCGTCACCGATGCATTCTTTTCGATTCTTTTCAGCTGGTGGCGCATATGAATGTGCGGAGCAATGCCATCAACCCGCTCCACACCGTGATCGAAGTGCGGCATATTCACACGCGCTTCGGCGCCGCCGTCGTACATGAGGACGTAAGCCTGACGGTTAACAAGGGCGAAGTGTTCGCAATCGCCGGTGGCAACGGCAGCGGCAAGTCGGTTCTGATGCGCGAGATGATTTTACTGCAGCGGCCCACGGCCGGCGACATTGAAGTCTTCGGCAAAGATGTTCGAACCATGAGCGAAGCCGAAGTAGCTGCTTTGCGCCGTCGTTGCGGCGTATTGTTCCAATATGGCGCGTTGTTCAGCTCGCTCACCGTGACGGAAAACGTGGCGGTCCCGTTGCGTGAGCATACGAATCTCAGCAGACGATTAATCGAAGAGATCGCCCTGCTGAAGATCGCAAGCACCGGCTTTCCGATGGCGAGCGTCACGAAGTATCCCAGTGAACTGAGCGGCGGCATGCGTCGGCGCGCCGCATTGGCGCGCGCCATGGCCTTGGATCCTGAACTCCTATATCTCGATGAGCCGACCTCGGGACTCGACCCCATCAGCGCCGCCGGTTTTGACGAGCTGATCCAGCAACTGCGCGAATGGTTTCGCCTGACCATCGTTATCATCACCCATGATCTGGATTCGCTCTGGCGCATTGCCGATCGAGTCGCCGTATTGGGCAATGGCAAGGTTCTGGGAATCGGCAGCATGAGCGAACTTTCTGGTTCGAAAAACTCGCTGATCCACGAATATTTCTATGGCCCGCGCGGACGTGCGGCGAAGGAGCAAGCATGGAACCAAAGGTAAACTACACCTTGGTTGGTCTTTTTCTCGCAGTCTTCGGCGCCGCATTGTTGGCGGGCATCCTGTGGTTAAGCCGCACCGACTATCGCGGTGTCTACGACCGCTATTACACTTATATGGATGAATCGGTCTCCGGCTTGAGCACCGATTCATCGGTCAGATACAACGGCGTCGACATCGGTCGCGTCAAGGAAATCGTTCTCAATGCGGATAATCCCGAACAAGTGCGCCTGGCGCTCGATCTCGTGCGCGGCACTCCCATCAAGGAAGACACGATTGCGTTTCTGGAAACTCAGGGCCTTACGGGGATAACGACCGTGAATCTGCGCGGCGGCAGCGCCGCTTCATCCCCTTTGCAGGCCCGATCCGGTGAAGCTTATCCAGTGATTCAGAGCCGCCGCTCGTTTTACGCAGAGCTTAACTATACACTGTCACGGCTTATGACCAACGAACAGATTCCAGCGCTCTTGGCGAATCTGAATAGCTTGACACAGGAGGCGCGCGGTTGGGTTGACGCCCAAAGCCGGGCAGATTTGAAACGAATTCTTGCCGATACTGCTCGGGTCACGGCAGTTGTCTCGGCGCATCGGGCAGAGCTAGCAAACGGCATCGCCCAATCGGACGCCGCGTTTGAACGCTTCGCCGCTCTAGCGCAAAAAATGGATAATCAGGTTCCGGAGTTACTGGAGCAAGCGGCGGCGAATCTCCGCTCGCTTCAGAACATGACCGATCAAATCGCAAGCGCTGGAGCGTCATTCGGCTCCGCCGTCGATGGCACTCGCGCCGACCTCGCGCAATTTACCGGCCAGACGTTGGCCGAAACGGGAGTTTTAGTTGCAGAGCTTCGCCAGGTGACAGCAACCCTACAGCGCCTGGCAAGCGATCTCGAGCGCGAGCCAAGGGCGTTGGTTTTCGGCCGATCGCCGCCGCGCCGCGGGCCGGGAGAATAATTGCATGTATCATGGCAATCGAACCGGCGCCGTTGCGTCTCTTCGACCTTGCTCAGGACATGCTTTGAGAGAGAAAATCCGATGCTTTCTCTCGGCTCTGCCGCTATGCGTCCTTGTGGTGTTTCTCAACGCTTGCGCTCTGGGACCAGTGCAAAGCAGCGCTCCGCGGACGTATTTCCTCAACCCGGAAATCTCCTGGCACAATCCTCATCCCTCAAGGGAGAGAACAGGCGCGGCAGTTCTTCTGATCACGCAACCGAGAGCACAAGCTGGATTCGATACCGGCCGCATGGCGTATCTGCTGCGCCCTTATGAGATCAACTATTACGCCTTCAGTCAGTGGGCCGACGCGCCGGCGCGCCTGCTCCATCGCCTCCTGGTTGAAAATCTGGATAAGAGCGGCGTGTGGAGTACCGTGCTACAAACCCCAAGCGCGATACCCGCGCAGTATCGCCTCGGCGGCGTGCAAGCCGCCAATCAAGCGGCAGCGAAGCTGATCACGGAAATGGCCGACTGGTTAGAGAAGGTATTTAACGAGGTTGGATAATGAGCGGCGCCATAGCCGCGGCGCATCATCCGAGCATTTTTGCTTCAGTTAGGCCCGCAACCAAAACGGCTTTCCTGTTGATTAAAGACTCCCCACCCTTTTTTTTCCGCCTCTTTTTTTCTTACCGCAACGATGATGATACGGGTCAGCTCACCGAGGGCCGCGAAATCCGAGGATTTTTCCCACAAGCAAAAGCGCAAAGATCAGGAAAACAAGAAAGGCTCAAGCACAGCGGCTTTTTCTTGATTAGCCCTCGGCGATGTAGTCGAGCATTAACAAAGACAGAGTACGGGATTCGTCCGTCGAGAAGGAAGATTAAGGTCGGAATATCTCGGACCGCAGAGATTAAAACGATACTAACCTCACCGACTTCAGTGTCTGCCGTCTTTCAACTCACCGTCCGCCACTGGTGTCTTCATACTCGGCGTCAACGACTTTTTCCTTCGAGCCAGCGCCGGGAGCGGCCTCTTCCGCTTTCCCTTTTTGCGTTGTTTGCCGGTAAATCGCCTCGGCGAGTTTGTGCGACGCCGTGGTCAGCGCATCCATCAATTTTTTGATCCGGTCGAGATGCTTGTCCTTGATCGCCTGTTTCAAGTCATTGATGCTGCTTTCAATTTCAGCGCGTTCTTGCTGACTGATCTTATCGCCGTAGTCTCTTAATGATTTTTCCGTCGTGTAAACCAGGTTGTCGGCATAGTTGATGGTTTCCACCTCGGTTTTTTTCTTGGCATCCTGAGCGGCAAATCTCTCGGCGTCCTTGACCATCCGCTCGATTTCTTCCTTGCCGAGCTTTTTCGGCGCGGTTATCCGAATCGACTGTCTTTGCCGGTGCCCAAATCCTTTGCCGAGACATGGACAATGCCATTGGCATCGATATCAAACCCAACCTCGATCTGCGGCAACCCGCGCGGCGCCAGCGGAATCCCCAGCAGGTCGAATCGACCGAGCTCGACGTTGTCGTTCGCCATGGGCCGTTCGCCCTGCAGCACGCGAATGGTGACCGCCGTCTGATTATCGGTCGCAGTCGAGAAGATCTGGCTTTTTCTTGTGGGAACTGTGGTGTTTCTTTCAATTAGCGTGGTATTCACGCCACCCAAGGTCTCAATGCCCAAGGACAGCGGCGTCACGTCGAGCAACAGCACGTCTTTGACTTCGCCCTTGATGATAGCGGCTTGAATGGCTGCGCCCATGGCGACGCAGTCCATCGGGTCGATGCCGCGTTCGATCTTCTTGCCGAAATAATCTTCCACGAATTCCTGTACGATCGGCATCCGCGTCGGACCGCCGACCATAATTATTTTGTCGATATCTTGTTTAGTGAAACTCGCCCCCTCTTTGGTGAAGGCATCCCTGGCATCCTTTAAAGCCTGTTCGAGCGGTCCGCGGCAGCGCTCGACGATCGGGCCGATCAATTCATGAAGCTTTGCTCGGTTAATCGACAGGGGTTAAGTGCTTCAGTCCTCCGGCATCGGCGGTGATAAAAGGTAAATTGATGTCCGTCATCAGCGCGCTGGAAAGTTCGACTTTGGCTTTCTCAGCAGCTTCGCGCAATCTCTGCATAGCCCATTTTGTCACTGGTCAAATCGATGCCGCTTTCACGTTTGAACTCTTTCGCGATGTGCTCGATCAGCAGGCGATCCATATCGGTTCCACCCAACTGCGTGTCGCCGCTGGTGGCCACCACTTTTGAAGCCTCCTTCTTTCCACATCTCCATGATCGTAACGTCGAGAGTGCCGCCGCCAAGATCGAACACGAGTATCTTTAATTCTCCACCGGCTTTTTCTAATCCATAAGCGAGGCAGGCGGGGTCGGCTCATTGATGATTCTTAAGACTCTCAAGCCGGCAATCTCGGCCGCATCTTTAGTCGCGGTGCGCTGGTTATCATCGAAATAAGCCGGGCAGGTGATGACCGCCTCTTCGATCTTATCGCCAAGATAAGCTTCAGCGTCCTGTTTGATCTTTTGTAGTATGAAGGCGGAAATCTGTTGCGGTGAATATTCCTTGCCGAAGACTTTGAATTTGAAATCTGTTCCCATTTTGCGTTTAACCGCCTGGATGGTGCCTTCGGCATTGATTGTCGCCTGGCGTCTTGCCGGCTCGCCGATCAGACGTTGACCATCTTTGGTAAAGGCGACATAGGAAGGGAACGCCTTGCCTGATGCTACACCCGCGCCCTCTGCTGACGGGATAATCGCCGGCTTACCGCTTTCCACAACAGCAGCAGCGGAATTAGAAGTTCCTAAGTCTATGCCGATAACTTTTGCCATCTTGCGCCTCCAATAAGCTCAGTTACGAATCTACTGCAATCCGACGATAGTTTTACAACCGCGCTCCGTCTCATGGTTCCGATTGTTCACCGAGGTCCCAAGTAAAAATTTGCCGGATTGATCTGTCGTTTACCACGCGCAGATTTTTGATCTGCTTCGTATCACCTGCGAAGCTTGCCTTCACGGAATA